>CAYPGL010000222.1:0-3621 GCA_964410035.1 uncultured Qipengyuania sp.
GTGAAAGCGACAAGTCTGGCGCTTTTAGCAGGGCTTGGCCACGGGGGATGAAAGCGTCTCCCGGAGGATCGAAGGTGTTGATCTGCTGAACGGTAAGACTGTTCAAGAAGTCCTTCCGCTCGTTCGTGTATCGCAGACCGCCCGAGATACTAAGCGCACCGGTCAGGCGAAAGCTAAGATTGAGGAAACCGGCCCAACTGCTGGTCTTTTGCTTAGTTCGGAACGTCGCCGTGGTCCCGCCCCCGCCTGCGCCAGCTAGCCGATTATTGATGTGGACCGGATTAGCGTGATTGCTCTCCTCGAACCAATATCCTCCCACCATCCAGCTGAACTGCTGATCGTCTGGCGAGGCTAGACGTAGTTCCTGGCTAAATTGGCTGTCGCGCAAGAGCGCGGCGTTGTCACCGAGGTTCCCAATGCTGCCGGCAACGAAAGGTGGCTCGATCGGATCGATCGCAGTCCCGTCCGAATCCTGTGCCCCGGACATTTTCCAACTTCGATAACTCGTGATCGAAACGAGGTTTAGCTTGCCAATTGCCGCTTCGCCGCGTGCCGTCAGGCTGGATCCTCGCAGATCGGTGTAGGTCGGTCGGTTGAGCGCAAAGTGGCTGTTTTGCACGACGTCCGCTAAGTCTTCTCGCGCAACAAAGGGAAAGGCGACATTTCCGCCGGAAAACCGTATCTTTCATCGCTCATGTCCGAGAGATCGGCAATGGCGATGGTGCCGGGCTCGTTGCGCGATCGGCTAATTTCGCCGATCAGGTCCAGTTGCACTCTATCCTGCGTCGTAAAGCGCAGGAATGCGCGAAGACGGGCGTCATAGCCGCCATTCAGTCGTTCGCCGTACGCATTGCTGCCGAACCCTTCGCGCCACGATCCGCCTCCTGCCAGCCGCAAGGAGAGGCGCGCGTCGTCGTCGATAGGTCCCGAGACTGCCCCCTGCATCCTGAAAGTGCCAATTGAAGAAACCGATCCGCGCAAATGGCCAGAAAGAACCGTAGTTGGCTCTGCCGAGTGGATCAGCACGGCGCCCGCCGTAGAATTACGACCGAACAGCACACCCTGGGGGCCGCGCAGGACTTCTACACGTTTGATATCGAGCAAGTCCGCCGTGGACATTCGAAGCCGTGCCACCAACGCTCCGTCCTGGTACACGGCAACCGGCTCGTCAGCGAAGATATTGCCGCCCCCATTAGCGCCGCCTACGCCGCGGATGGATAAGGGAGCAAAGCCGTAATTGACGGAGTCAGTTGTTACTAGACCCGTAGCGCGTGCACCCAATTCTTGGAGGCTCCGTATTTCGCCGCGGCGCAGATCCTCGCCCGAAACAACGCTCACTGCTATTGGCACATTCTTGGCGAGTTCCTCGCGATGCTGTGCCGTAACGACAATCTCTTCGATTGGCTCGCTCGCTTCAACCTGCGAGAAGCTGGGAGAGGAAAAGGTCGCCGCAGTTGCAACGAAGCCCAAGCATATTCCCGGTGCCGAACTCAACATCTTCATTCCAGCCTCCAATTCGCAATGGTAGCGGAAATAACGTGATACTAGTTTCGTGCGCTTTTTCGCTATTCCCGATAAGGCCAAGTATTCGAGCCAGACACCTGATCTGTGGGCGCAGTTCTTATCAGCAGCAAGCAAAAACGCCGGGATGCAGAGTTTGGTAAGACTTGGCGTATTGCAATCTGACGAGTTTAGCGCAGTCTCACGGTCGGTTGGCGGTTCGCCAGACCTGCTCTCCGAAGAAAACATCCAGAAAACGGAGTTCGTACATAACCAAGACTCAGCAGTGACGCGGCAAGCGCGCAGGCGCAAATCCGCAGTGAAAAACGACCCGACATCCTGCTGATTGTTGGCGGCGTTGCGGCAACTGCGCTTCTGGTGCTGCTGGTCGCCGGCGGCGGCAGCGACGGAAACAATCGTCCTGTCAGCCCCTGAGGCTTTTCTTCACGAACGAAGCGAAGGCGCCTCTGGTTTCAGGGGCGCTTTTTTATGCGGGCACGGGTCCTATGAAGTCTGGGCGGAAGGCGCCGCGTTTCTACTGTGCATGGGCTTGAATTGCGCTTTTTCTCGTGGACCTACCCCCTCTAGGGATCGGCCACCGCGCGATATCACCTCCTGTCCGTCGAGACCCAAGTGCGATGTCGCAATCCGGCGCGCCTATCGCGGCCTAGATCGCCAGAATGCTCGCGGGTTTTGGGGCACACGGCTTGCGATGGGGCTCTCGGGTCCTGTAGGGTCAGCTGCTATGAGCTTTAAAACCAGAGGGCTTTCCTAATGGAGCCGGTTCTTAAAGAGGGCGAGACCTGCTGGCGTAAGGTTCGTGCTGAGAAAGCTACATTCATCGTCGACGCCGCCCAATATTTCGCCGCGGCGAAGGAAGCCATCCTCGCAGCCAGGCACTGCGTCTTTCTTATAGGGTGGGAGTTCGACTTCGATATTCGCCTACGTCCCGACGTGGACGATCCCGAGGTTCCCGATAATTTACGCCAGTTTCTCCAACATGTTGCAGAGCAGAGACCCGAGCTGGAAATATTCGTACTGCAGTGGGACGGGGCAATGTTGCTCAACATTGCCAAGCAAATTGGTTCCTACCTCAAGCTCAAAGCAGCTGCGAAGCCCCAGATCCACTTTCGCCTCGATAGCAAGCATCCCCCGGGAGCCTGCCACCATCAGAAAATCGTGGTGATCGACGACCAGCTGGCCTTTTGCGGCGGGATCGACATGACTTCAGGCCGCTGGGACACGTCTTCCCACCGGGAGGACAGGGACGGCGCCGGGGACGGCCCTGCCATGCCATGGCACGACATGACCCTGGCCCTCGAAGGCGAGGCTGCACGGACCCTGGGAGAACTCGCCCGCTCGCGCTGGAAGAATGCGACCGGTGAAGATCTCCCCGTTCCTTCCCGCGAGGATTCGATCTGGCCAGTCACTCTTGAAGCGGATCTGCACGGCGTCGAGGTCGGCATTGCCCGCAGCAGTCCTGCATACGGGGACAACCCGAAGATTGACGAAATTGAGAAGCTGTGGTGCGCCGCGATCCGCTCGGCGAAGCGTAGCATCTATATCGAGAACCAGTTTCTTTCGTCCGGAACGATTGCGGAGGTATTGAAGGAGAAGCTCGAAGAGGAAGACGGCCCGCAGATCGTCATCATATTGCCCTCCTCGGCGGAAAGCTGGCTCGAGAGCGAAGCGATGGATTCCCAGAGATCGCTGATATTGAGCGAACTGCGAGCAGCGGACGCGGGCCGAAGACTAGGGGTTTACTGCCCGGTTAACGCAGCGGGAGAGCCTATCTACGTCCATGCGAAACTCCTCCTCGTTGATGACAGGTTGGTGCGTATCGGCTCCTCCAACATGGCGAGCCGTTCGTTCGCCGCCGACACCGAGTGTGATCTCGCAATGGAAACAGTCGGCCAACCCGAATTGAGCGAAGTGATCTCCAGTCTTCGTACCCGATTGCTGGCGGAACATCTCGGGCTTTCTACAAGCGAAATCGATAAGCTAGTCGGGAAAGACGGTGAAGGCATCCATGCCGCCATCGAGCAACTCCGCAGGGAGCATGGCCGCACACTGCGAAAGCTAGAGGGGCAGCAGTTGACCGAGGCTGAAAAGGCCTTGGCA
>CAYPGL010000223.1:0-3616 GCA_964410035.1 uncultured Qipengyuania sp.
ACCTTGATGAGTTCGCCCGGTTCGACTTCCCGAACCAGTTCCGCTCCGACCACGTCGAAGGCCACGCTTTCGCTGGCAAACACCGTGGCATCGCCCATTTTGCCCATCACTAGGGGCCTGATCCCAAGCGGGTCGCGGCAGGCGATCATGCCTTCGGGCGTCATGACCACTAGTGCATAGGCGCCTTCCAGCAGGCGTAAGGCATCGACCAAGCGGTCAACCATGGTCGGATAACGGGATGTCGCGACCAGGTGAATGATCACTTCTGTATCCGACGTCGACTGGAAAATAGCACCGCGTTGGACGAGCTCTTCACGCAAGGTGCCTGCGTTCGAAATGTTTCCGTTATGCGCTACCGCAAAACCGCCGCTTGCCAGATCGGCATATAGCGGCTGCACGTTGCGCAGGCCCGATCCGCCGGTGGTGGAGTACCGGACATGACCGGCCGCCATGTGACCGGGCAGTTCTGCGATCGCTTCCTGCGATGAAAAATTCTCCGCGACATGACCGAGGCCGCGGCGGACGCGAAACTCTGCGCCGTCCCAAGCGACGATACCGGCTGCCTCTTGGCCCCGATGCTGCAGGGCGTGGAGGCCGAGCGCAGTCACAGCAGTGGCATCGGCAGCATTGATCGCGCCGAAAACGCCGCACTCTTCGCGCAGCTTGTCGCCATCCGCATCAAGGAAGGGGTGGGTGCAAATCATGGTGCCGTCCGCGCTGCCATTTGAATGCCGCTCCAATGGCGATGTTACGAAGCGATTACAAGGCTAGTGAGGTGGGAGGATGTGCGTCGTTCGACCGTGTTCATTGCGCTTCCATAAAACTCTGCCTAAACGCCCATGCCAACGGACAACTAATATCTAGGGCCGCCTTGCTGCTTTCACCTTTCGAACGGACAATCGCCAAACGCTACCTGCTTCCGGGCAGGAGCGAGGCATTTATCGCGCTGGTCGCGGGGATCTCGATCACCGTGGTCATGCTCTCGGTCGCCATGCTGGTGATCGTGATGAGCGTGATGAACGGCTTTCGCGCTGAGTTGCTGGACAAGATTGTCGGGCTGAACGGCCATGCCATCGTCCAGGCCTATGGGGGTCGGCTAGATGATTGGGAACAGGTCCTGCAGGAAGTCGAACAGACACCCGGCGTCGTGGAAGCTTCACCGCTGATCGAACAGCCGTTGCTTACCACTTTCAATGGCCGGGTGGAGGCAATCCTCCTGCGCGGCAACACGCAGAAGGACATTCGCGAACTTGGCGAAAAGGTCATCAGCGGCAATATGGAAGAGTTGCAGTCGGGGGCCAGCAAGGTAGCGATCGGCGTCCGGCTCGCGGAGAATATCGGTGCTCGCGTGGGTGACACGATAACGATCATCAATCCGCAGGGCAGGTCGACACCGTTCGGAACCGTGCCGCGCCAGGTGGGCTACGAGGTCGCGGCCATCTTCGAGGTCGGCGTTTACGACTATGACGGTGCCTTCGTGGTGATGCCCATGCAGGATGCGCAGACCCTGCTATTAACCGGCGATACGATCGGAATGATCGAGGTGCAGGTGACCGACCCGGACGAGGTTGGCGAGATTCTTGCGCCTGTAGAGCAGGCATTGGCGGGCAGGGCAGTGGTGCGGGATTGGAAAACGATCAATTCGACCCTGTTCGAAGCCTTGCAGGTCGAGCGGGCGGCAATGGCTTTTGCCTTGAGCTTCATGGTCTTGGTGGCGGCCTTCAATATCTTGTCCAGCCTGGTCATGCTGGTTCGCGCCAAGACACGCGACATTGCGATCATGCGGACCATGGGGGCTACGCGGCGCAGCCTGACTAAGATTTTCGTGACCACCGGCTTTACCGTGGGGGCCATCGGCACGATCGCAGGCCTAATACTCGGCGCTCTGGTGCTCGGTTTCCGCGAACAGATAGTGGGAGGGATCAGTTGGCTCACCGGAGCTGACCTGTGGGATCCTCAGGTACGTTTTCTCAGTACCATCCCGTCCAAACCCGATCCGGTCGAGATCGCGATGATCGTCGGTCTTGCCCTCGTCATGAGCTTCCTAGCGACGCTTTATCCCGCCCTGAAGGCGGCAAGTACCGATCCCGTACAGGTCCTGCGTTATGAGTGATCGTCAGATGCGCCCTGTTGTCGAACTTCGCGGACTTACTCGCAGCTTCGAGCAAGGTGGCGTGCGCATAGACGTGCTGCGCGGAGTGAACCTAGACGTGATGCCGGGAGAGATCGTAGCGCTCCTCGGCCCTTCAGGTTCGGGCAAGTCTACCTTGCTTCAGGCGGTCGGTCTGCTCGAAGGCGGATTTGGCGGTGAAATCCTGATCGGCGGCCATTCCGCGGAAAAGAGCGATGCAAATGCGCGGACAACGTTGCGCCGCGACCATCTCGGCTTCGTCTACCAGTTTCACCATCTGCTGCCCGATTTCGATGCGCGGGAAAACGTGGTTCTCCCGCAGCTTGTTGCGGGGAAACCTCGCAAGGATGCGGAGTTGCGAGCAGAAGAGCTGCTTACTGCCCTTGGGCTCCAGCACCGGCTCGACCACCGACCCAGCCAGCTTTCCGGCGGCGAGCAACAGCGCGTAGCCGTTGCGCGCGGCCTCGCCAATCGACCCGACCTTGTTCTTGCCGATGAACCAACCGGTAATCTGGATGAAGCGACTGCGGACCGCGTGCTCGAACAATTTCTGTCGCTTGTGCGCGGAGAGGGCAGTTCGGCCCTGATCGCCACGCATAACGAGAGGCTGGCCGCTCGAATGGACCGCGTGGTGCGTCTGCACGAAGGCGTCCTCGAATAGAGGAAACCAAGGGCCTCTGGCTCGTTAGGTGATGCAAAGGAGTATTTGCATGACAGACCATCCCAGCACTTTCAAAGCCGACGGCACACATCGTCCGGGCGTCCAGTGGGACGACCGCGCCGAGCTTCATCATGCGGATGATGGGCAGGGAGTTTTCGACGGCGGCAAAGGCCTTCGTGGCGGTACTCTCGCAGAAATGGTGGGACAGTTCATGGCTTATCCGGCGGAAGATCGGGACAAATACGTGATACAGAAGGCTGGCGACCACATGTTGACCCGCACCGAGATAGAATCGTTGGCCGCACGTGAGGATTTTCCCGGGGCGTGACTATCATCCCGATCCTGCGTTCTAAGGAACAGAACTCTGATGACCACGATTGGCGATTTCACGGTTGCAACCAACAGGGGTGAGCAACTCGACCTCAGAGGCAAGCTTGGTAACGTGCTGCTGGTGGTCAACACCGCCAGTCAGTGCGGCTTCACTCCCCAATACGAGGATCTGGAGAAGCTTTATCAGGATTATGCCGACCAGGGCTTCGAAGTCTTGGCCTTCCCTTGCAACCAGTTCGGAAACCAGGAGCCGGGCGATGCCAGCGAAATCGAGCAGTTCTGCAAGGTCAACTTCGGCCTGACATTCCCATTGATGGAGAAAGTCGAAGTGAATGGCGACAATGCCAGCCCGCTGTTCGACTGGATGAAAGCCGAAGCGCCGGGCCTGATGGGCTCGAAGGCGATCAAATGGAATTTCACCAAGTTCCTGATCGACCGGGAAGGGAATGTGGTAAAGCGCTATGGTCCGGCCGACACGCCGGCTGCCATCGCCA
>CAYPGL010000224.1:0-3575 GCA_964410035.1 uncultured Qipengyuania sp.
CGCCCCGAATCGTTATGCTTCCTTGTGACGCGGCGCGGCGTTCTGCGCAATCGCGGTTGATCCAGCGCGCGCCACTCGCTCCGTCAAGTCTTCACGATTCCCTTGGCGACCAGGCTGCGGACCGTGTCTTCCAGCGTCTGTTCGGCGGCTATGAAGCTGTAACCTAGCCTCTCTTCGGTATGCCGGCCCGAAACGTCACGAACATTGCCGAGCTCACCCTTGATCTGGCGCATCTCGGGCATGAAAAGGGCGAGGAATTGCGCCAGCCAGTCGGGCATCCGGCGTGTCGGTACCTTGCCGGCGTGCTCCGGCACACGCTCTCGGATCGTATCGGCCATCTCGCTGATCCACATGAACTTCTGTGAAGTAGGGAAGCGTTCACCGCGGACTTTGTCGGCGGGAGCTTCGAGCGCGCGGATATGCGCCTCGGCCACATCCCGCACATCGGTGATGCAGATGCCCATATTCGGAATGAGCGGGATGGAGCCGTCGACGATCTTCTTTGCCAATTGCACGCTGGTCGACATGTCGTTGTCGAACACCGGACCGAATACGGCGACCGGGTTGATCGAACAGAACACCATCTCCGGAGCATTTCTCGCCACCCAGTCGCGCGCCGCACGTTCGGCGACGGTCTTCGACTGGATATAGGGCGGCGGCTTTTTGGTCAGGTCCGTCCAGTCGGTATAGTCGAAATGGTTCTTGTTTGGCTGGCCATAGGCGATGGCTGCCGCCGAACTGGTCTGGACGAAGCGCATCACTCCTGCCTGATGCGCAAAGTGGAGCGCGCGCAAGGTTCCATCGCGCGCAGGGATGATCAGATCGTCCGCTTTCTTCGGAACGTCGAGCGGGAACGGGGATGCGACATGCATCACCGCATCGCACCCGGCATTCGCCTCTGCCCAGCCGTCGTCAGACAGAAGGTCGGCGGCAAAGACGTTCAGCTTCTCACCCGCAGCGGGCCAGCGCCTGCGCAGCTTCGCTTCGCTCTTCGCGGCATCTCGCACCGTGGTATGGACAGTGTATCCCTTGGCAAGGAGGCGGTCGATGATCTCTCCCCCTATGTAGCCAGTGCCGCCGGTTACGAGTATAGTGCCTGTCATGCTGCGCTTCCATCTGTGTTTGGCGGCAGCCTAGACAACTAGCGCATCAGGACAAGTTCTTCGGCCATGGTCGGATGGATCGCGGTGGTCGCATCGAAATCGGCCTTCGTCAGCCCGGCCTTCACCGCGATCGCGGCAGCTTGCATCATTTCCGGCGCTTCCGGCGCGATCATGTGGATGCCGACGATCTTTCCGCTGTCGCCATCGCACACCATCTTCATCAGGCTGCGTTCGTTGCGGCCCGCCAGGACGTTCTTCATTGGGCGGAAGTCGGAAAGGTACACCTTCACGCTGCCGAGCTTGTTCTTGGCTTCGCCCTCGGTCATGCCGACCGCCGCGATCGGCGGATGACTAAATACCGCGCTGGGGATGCAGGAATGGTCGACCGCAACCGGCCCGCCCTTGCCGAATACGGTGTCGGCAAAGGCCTGCCCCTCCCGGATGGCGACCGGCGTGAGCTGCACGCGGTCGGTCACGTCGCCGACGGCATAGATGTGGTTGACACTTGTCTTGGAGAACCGGTCGACCTTAATTTCGCCATTGTCACCGATTTCGACCCCGACCTTCTTGAGGCCGAGACCTTCGGTGTTGGGAATACGTCCCACGGCAAACAGCACGAGATCCGCTTTCTCCTCGTCGTGATCTGACAGTTTGACGAAGTAGCCGCCATCCTTGCACGGCTTGATGTACTCGAAGATCGTGTTGAAGCGGAACTGGATCCCCTTGGTCGTCGAGATCTGCAACAGCCGGTCGCGGACCGCTTCGTCATAACTGCGCAGAAGACGGTCGCCGCGATTTACCACGTGAACATCGCAACCGAACTCGTTGAAAATTCCTGCGAATTCATTCGCGATGTAGCCACCGCCGGCAATGATGATCTTCTTCGGGAGTTCGTCGAGATGGAACGCTTCGTTCGAGCTGATCGCATGTTCGGCGCCCTCACACTCGGGCATGCGGGGGCGAGCGCCCGTGGCGATCAGGATGTTCTTGGCAGTGACCTTACGCCCACTGGAAAGCGTGATCTCATGGGCGCCGGTTATCTCCGCACGTTCGTTGAAGATCGTGACGTCGTGGTTCTCCAGCGTGTTGGTGTAAGCTCCTTCCAGCCGGTCGACATCGGCAAGGACATTGTCGCGCAGGGTCTTCCAGTGGAATTTCTTCTCGCCAATTTCCCAGCCAAAACGGCGGCAATCTTCGAGATCCTCGGCAAAATGCGCACCGTAGACGAGCATCTTCTTTGGCACGCAGCCGCGGATGACGCAGGTGCCGCCGACACGGTGTTCCTCCGCGATTGCGACCTTCGCACCATGTGCCGCCGACACGCGGCTGGCCCGCACGCCGCCGGACCCGGCACCGATGGTGAAAAGGTCGTAATCGAATTCGTCAGCCATACGGCGCTCCTGTCAGCGTGAGCGCGCGATATGGCGAGTGGAAGTTACAAGGGCAACCGCTTGCGAGATCAACCCTGGCTGCGGCGCCGATTGCGACTGCGGTTGCGGTTGCCGCCGGGGCGGGCGCCCTGCGGCTTACCCTCGCCTTGGCCGGCGCCCGCACCGGCAGGCCGCCCCTTGCGCGCCGGGTGCTTTTGCTTGGGCTTCCTGGCCGCTGCATCGCCCGTGGGACGGACCCTGGGACGAGCCAGCTTGGGCTTCTGTTCGCGCTTGGTCGGCCCGACGCCTTCTACAACGGCGCGGAAGTTGTCGGGAAGCGGCAGACGTTCGAATTCCGCGTCGGTCTTCTTGCGAATATCCTTCAGGTAATCGCGTTCGTCCTCGGCGCAGAAGGCAATGGCCACCCCGCCACGGCCCGCACGCGCGGTGCGTCCGATGCGGTGAACATACTGTTCCGGCACGTTCGGCAGCTCGTAATTGAGCACATGGCTGACGCCCGGGATGTCGATGCCGCGCGCGGCAACGTCGGTCGCGACGAGGATCGGGGTCTTCGCACGCTTGAACTCGTCCAGCGCACGCTCGCGCTGCGGCTGGCTCTTGTTGCCGTGGATGGCGTTGGCGGGGATGCCGCTCTGGCTGAGCTTCTTCACGATCCTGTCGCAGCCATGCTTGGTCCGCGCGAAGATGAGCACGCGCTCGAACTTGCCAGGGACCGCGTGGCGCTCGGACAGCATCATCTCGAGCAGCGTCTGCTTTTCGTCCTGCTGGACCATGAAGAGATACTGGTCGATCCGCTCGGCCGTGGTGCTTTCGGGTGTCACGCTGACCTTGACCGGGTTACGGCAATATTTGCCGACCAGTTCCTGGATCTGCTTTGGCATGGTGGCGCTGAAGAACAGCGTCTGGCGGTTGTCGGGTACAAGCTCGCTGATCCGGCGCAGGGCGTGAATGAAGCCGAGGTCGAGCATCTGGTCCGCTTCGTCGAGGACGAGGATTTCGACCTTGTCGAGCGTGAACGCCTTCTGGTCGATCAGGTCGAGCAGGCGGCCCGGCGTGGCAACGAGGATGTCGGTTCCGCGAT
>CAYPGL010000225.1:0-3538 GCA_964410035.1 uncultured Qipengyuania sp.
GTGGCCGTAGCGCTCCACCTCGTCGCGCATCGGCCGGATCATCTGGCTGTGGCAGGTGTAGCAGCCCTCGCGGACGTAGATCTCGCGCCCGGTCAGTTCGAGCGGCGAGTAGGGGCGCATCCCCTCGACCTCCTCGATCGTGTTCTCCAGCCAGAACAGCGGCGCGATCTCGACGATGCCGCCGATGCTGACCACCAGGAACGAGGCCACCAGCAGCAGCGTCGCGTTGCGCTCGAGGATGCCGTGCTTGTCGATCAGCCGCGTGTGGTGCGGCAGCTCGTTGGGCACCCCGCGGTCGCCGGCTTGCGTGACCTTGGGGTCCTTGTCCGCCGGCGGGATCTTGTCGTTGTCTTTCGTCATTGTCTCACTCCGCGGGAACGGTGGCGGTTGCGGCGGCGGACTGGGGCGCGCGGATGGTCATCCACATGTTCCAGACCATCACCAGCGCGCCGGCCAGGTACAGGACGCCGCCCAGGCCGCGGACCAGGTACATCGGGAACTTGGCGGCGACGGTGTCGGCGAACGAGTTGACGAGGAAGCCGTTGGCGTCGACCTCGCGCCACATCAGGCCCTCCATGATGCCGGTCACCCACATCGAGGCCGCGTAGAGGACGATCCCCAGCGTCGCGAGCCAGAAGTGCAGGTTGATCGCCGCCATGGAATGCATCTGCTTCTGGCCCCACAGCTTGGGCGTCAGGAAGTAGAGGCAGGCGAAGGTGATCAGCCCGTTCCAGCCCAGCGCACCGGAATGCACGTGGCCGATGGTCCAGTCGGTGTAGTGGCTCAGCGAGTTGACCGCCCGGATCGACATCATCGGGCCCTCGAAGGTGCTCATCCCGTAGAAGGCGAGGCTGGCCACGAACATGCGGATGATCGGGTCGGTGCGGATCTTGTCCCAGGCGCCTTCCAGCGTCATCAGGCCGTTGATCATGCCGCCCCAGCTGGGCATCCACAGCATGACGCTGAACACCATCCCCAGCGTCGCCGCCCATTCGGGCAGGGCGGTGTAGTGCAGGTGGTGCGGGCCGGCCCAGATATACAGGAAGATCAGCGCCCAGAAGTGGATGATCGACAGCTTGTAGCTGTAGATCGGCCGCCCGGCCTGCTTGGGCACGAAGTAGTACATCATCCCCAGGAAGCCCGCCGTCAGGAAAAAGCCCACGGCGTTGTGGCCGTACCACCACTGGGTCATCGCGTCCTGCACGCCGGCGAAGACCTGCACCGACTTGCTGCCCCAGATGCTGACCGGGATCGACAGGTTGTTGACCACGTGCAGCATCGCGACGGTGACGATGAAGGCCAGGTAGAACCAGTTGGCGACGTAGATGTGCCGCTCGCGCCGCTTGAAGATCGTGCCCATGAAGACGGCGAGGTAGACCAGCCAGACGATGGTCAGCCAGATGTCGACGTACCATTCCGGCTCGGCGTATTCCTTGGACTGGGTCGAGCCCAGCAGGTAGCCCGTCGCCGCCAGCACGATGAACAGCTGGTAGCCCCAGAACACGAACCACGCGGCGTTGCCGCCCCACAGCCGCGCGGCGCTGGTGCGCTGCACGACGTAGAACGACGTGGCGATCAGCGCGTTGCCGCCGAAGGCGAAGATCACCGCGCTGGTGTGCAGCGGGCGCAGGCGGCCGAAATTGGCGAAGCCCTCGGACCAGTCGAAGTTCAGCACCGGGAAGGCCAGCTGGAACGCGATGAACGTCCCCACCAGGAACCCGACGATGCCCCAGAACGCGGTGGCGATGACGCCGGCGCGGATCGGGCCGTCCATGTAGGCGGTCTCGGGGTGAACGGGGCGGGCCTCGCCGACGCGGCGGACTTCCCACAGGAACAGCCCGCCCGCCACCAGCATGACGATCACCGCGTGGGTCGAATAGGCCAGGTCGCGGCCCCACTCCGCCGCCATCGCGGCGACCAGCGCGATCAGCGCCAGTGCGACGAGCTTCAGGTACTCCATGACATCTCCTGCGAATCCCGCCTCCGGAGGGCGAAGGCCGGGACCCAATCCCACGCGGCGCCGGGCGCTCGCCTTGACATGGATCAACTGGGCGCGGGACGCGTCCGATCGGGCGCCGGAACCGCGCATCGCCGCCGCGGTTTGATCCTGATCAAGGCGCGCCCCGCCGCGCCGGCGCAGGAAGGGGGGCGTGCAACAGGGCCGGACCGAAGGAGACCGCCATGTCCTACAGAACGCTTTCCACACTCACGATGACCGGCGGTCCCGACGCGCTCGACGCGGCCGCGGACTGCGCCCGCCGCTGGTCGGCGCATCTCGACGTCACCGTCGGCGCGCAGACCCGGACCGAGCCCGCGATCATGTTCGCCCCCGAGATGGGCATCGCCGAGGAGACGCTGGTCCAGGACGCGATCGAGGCGCTCGACCGCGTCGAGGCCGAGACCCGCGCCCGCCTCAAGGGCGAGGGCTTCGGCTGGGCGGTGCGCACCGAGATCGTGCGCAGCGCCGACACGCTGCGCCGGATCGCGCTGGGCCACCGGTTCTCGGACCTCGCGATCCTGCCCGCCCCGGGCGAGGACCGCGGCGCGCAGGACATGCTCGAGGCGGTTCTCTACAACACCCGCGTGCCGGTGCTGGTCCTGCGCGAGGGGTATGAGCCGTCCTTCGACCGCATCGTGCTGGCCTGGGACGAAAGCGACGTCGCGCTGGCGGCGATCCGCGCCGCGCTGCCGCTGCTGCGCCAGGCCGCGTCGGTCGGCATCGTCGCGGTCGATCCCGACAGCGACACGTCGGGCCACGAACTGGCGGTGATGCTGGACCGCGCGGGCGTCACCGCACCGGTCACGCCGGTCGCCAGCAGCGGCCGGCCGATCCCGAAGGTGCTCGAATCCCACGCCCGCGACGTCGACGCCGACCTGATCGTGATGGGCGCCTACGGCCACAACCGCCTGCGCGAGATCGTGCTGGGGGGCGTCAGCCGCACCATGCTGCACGACGCGCCGGTGCCGCTTCTGGTGGCGCGCTAGACGATCAGCCCGCCATCGCCGTCGTCGCCGGCTTCCAGCGCCAGCGCGCCGAAGTCGGGGATGCGGATGTCGCGGGTGGTCGGAAGCTCGATCAGCCCGTCCTTGCGCAGGGCGGTCATCTGCCGGCTCGTGGTCTCGATGGTCAGGCCCAGGTGGTCGGCCATCGCCTCGCGCGACAGCGGCAGGTGCATCGTCACCGGCCCGCCGATCGGGTCGCCCAGCGCCACCGCCATCTGCCGCCGCGCCAGGCTGACCAGGAAGGTCGCGACCTTCTCGCGCGCGGTCATGCGGCCCAGCACCACGGCCCAGTCGCGCGCGGCGTCCAGTTCGTCCAGCGTCATCTTCAGCAGGCGGCTGGCCACGTGCGGCGTCTCTTGCAGCAGGCGTTCGAACGAGCGCCGCTCGAACCGGCACAGCGTCACCTCACTCAGCGCCTCGACGTCGAAGGCCGCCTGCGCCCGGCCGGGCCGGCCGATGTAATCCGATGGCAGAAGCAGGCCCACCGTCTGCCGTCGCCCGTCCTCGAGCGTGCGCGACATGGTCGCGCAGCCCG
>CAYPGL010000226.1:0-3518 GCA_964410035.1 uncultured Qipengyuania sp.
TGAAGGTTTCGCAAAACGGGCTGTTGCCGCTGATCAGCTTGATCGGCTTGGTCGAGACGCCATCCCCCGCCATGTCGAACAGCATGAACGTGATCCCCTGGTACTTGTTCTGCTTGTCGGTGCGAACGAGACAGAAGATCCAGTCGGCTTCATCGGCATAAGAGGTCCAGATCTTCTGGCCGTTAACGATCCAATGATCGCCCTTGTCTTCGCCGAAGGTCTGCATGGAGACGAGGTCGGAACCGCTGCCCGGCTCCGAATAGCCCTGGCACCAGCGGATTTCGCCATTGGCAATCTCGTTGAGGAATTTCTGCTTCTGGCCTTCGGTGCCGAAGTGAAGCAGCGCCGGGCCGAGCATCCAGATACCGAAGCTAGACAGCGGCGGACGGGCACCGATGCGGGCCATTTCCTGGCGAAGCACCTTGCCCTCTGCGGGACTCAATCCGGCGCCGCCATATTCCTTGGGCCATTCGGGAACGGTATAGCCCTTGGCGCGGCAGGCCTCGAACCATGCCTTCTGGGCATCGTTTTTGAACTTGGCATTGCGGCCGCCCCAGTAGACGTCGCCTTCGTCGCGGACGGGTTCGCGCATTTCAGGGGGGCAATTGGTTTCAAGCCATTCGCGCGTTTGGGCGCGGAAGCTTTCCAGATCGGACATGACCGACTCCTCTCTCAGATCTCCTCAGTTGACGTTTACGTTAGGGTGATTCGCGGCCTCCCCGCAAGGGCGATGATGACGAAGCGCCATGCCGTAGCGTCAGGCGGTTTGCGTTGACGTAAGGTGCGGCTCGCCTAAGCTTAAAGCCAAGGATTTCTGGGAGAGAAGCGATGCGATTCACCGGCAGGACCGTAGTGATCACCGGTGCGGCATCCGGTATCGGCGCCGAGACCGCGCGTCTATTCGCCAGCGAAGGCGCGACCGTATTCACCTCTGATATCGACGATGCAGGCGGAAAGGCGCTCGAACAGGAAACCGAAGGCGACATCCGCTATCGGCACTGCGATGTCAGCTCGACCGAGGATATCCGCAGACTGATGGACGGAGCCGCGAAGGAAACCGGTGGCATCGACGTGGTCTTCAACAATGCCGGTGCCGGCGGCGCACGCCCCGGGATTGGCGAGATCGAGCCCGATGAGTGGGATCGCACCATGGACCTGCTGCTGCGCTCCGTCGCGATGGGCATCCGTTATGCCGTTCCGCACATGAAGCACCGCAAGGGCGCAAATATCGTCAACGTGTCGAGCGTGGCGGCGGTCGGCCCTGGCTATTCGCCCACCGCCTATGCCGTGGCCAAGGCAGGGGTTCTGCACCTTACCAAATGCGCCGCAACCGACCTTGCCCAGCACGGCATACGGGTCAACGCCGTGCAGCCCGGCTTCATCAACACCAACATCTTCACCACCTCGCTCGGTATCCCCGAAGACATGGCCCGCACGGCCAAGGCAGCGATCCGACAGATGTCGACCAATGCCCAGCCGGTCGCACGCGGAGGCCAGTCGCGCGATATCGCAGAAGCGGTCGCCTTTCTCGCCAGTGATGCGGCCAGCTTCATGACCGGGACTTCCATGCTGGTCGACGGCGGGCTAACCGTCGGACCGCGGCACAGCTGGGATCCGGAAACGCCGGGCATATTCGACACGCTCGATGCAATGCAGCAGCAGGCGCAGAGCAAGGCCTGATGGCATTCATTACCGGCCCCCTGCCCCAGCGGCTGAAACTGATCCACGGATCGGGAGCGGTTGCATTCGGGATCAAGGATTCCGGTTTCAGCTTCTTCCTGCTGCCTTTCTACAACCTTGTATTGGGGGTCGATGCAGGGACGGTCGGTGCGGCGCTGGCCACGGCGCTCATCGTCGATGCACTGGTCGATCCGCTGATCGGCCACCTTTCTGATCGTACCTATACGCGCTGGGGCCGCCGCCTGCCTTGGCTCTATATTGCGCCCATCCCACTTGCGCTGTTGTGGACGCTGCTATGGTCTCCCCCCTTCACCGGCACGCCGGGTTTCTGGGACATACTTGCACTGGCGGTGGGCGTCCGCCTGCTTCTTTCGGCATGCGAGGTCCCATCGGTCAGCCTCGTCCCCGAGATTACCGACGATTATGACGATCGCACCACGCTGTTCCGCTATCGCTTCCTCTCCGGGTGGCTCGGCGGCCTGCTGATGATGGTCATGGCCTTCAGCATCTTCCTCCCCACGCCCGAGGCCCAGCTGCGGCCAGAAGGTTATGCTGAGTACGGAATCTTTGGCGCGGCCCTAATAGCGCTGGCAGTAATCGGATCGGCCGCGGGCCAGCACAGTACCGTGGCACGCCTCCCCGCGGTGAAACCGCCGCCCTTCTCCTTCAAGGGCGCGTTCGCCGAGATTTTCGACGCATTCCGGGAAAAGGCCTTTCTGATTTTCGCAGCGGGCGGCCTCGCCATCTATGTGGCGCAGGGAATGACATTCTCGATCACGCAGTACGTCAATCTCTACGTCTGGCAGTTTTCCGAAACCGCCTTCATGTTTTACCCGGCGGTGCTGTTCCTTTCGGTAGTGCTCATGTTCCTCGCGGTCGGACCGCTCCACCGCATGTGGGGCAAGCCGAAATCCGCCGCGATCGGCGCACTCGTCGGTCTCGGCCTGTATTTCACCCCCCATGCGCTGTTGCTGGCGGGATGGTGGCCAGAAACGGGGACGACGATCTCGACTTCCGCCCTGTTCGTATTCCTGATCTTCGCGAACACCGCGAGCGTGATATCGATCATTTCGGCGACTTCGATGGTGGCGGAAATTGTCGAAGCTTTCGAGGAACGCACTGGCAAGCGGGCGGAAGGGACGTTCTATTCCGGCAACTGGCTGGTACAGAAATGCGCGACCGGCGGCGGTATCCTACTAACCAGCCTTATTGTGCAATCCATCGAGCTCGCGCCCGGAACGGCCCAGCGCGACGTTGCTCGCGATACCGTTCGGCAGTTGGTCTGGCTGTATATGATCACATCGACCGTGCTGATGCTCGCCGCCGCCTACTGGCTGGGCCGCTTCCCTATCACGCGCGAGCAGCATGAAGCACGCGTCGCCGCGCGCAGATTGCGCGAAGAAGAAAAGGAAGTCGATCCGATCGGCGATGCCGTACGGGCAGATCCCGATGCCCACACCATTACACCGTGACCGCTGCTTTACGAGACTTGGCGAGGCCGGAATGATCTGCCAGTTTCCAGAAGCAACCGATTTTGAAGAGAGGAATTAAGCGATGGATTTCGAACCCACCGAGAGGCAAGTTTACTGGCGCGACCGGGTGAAGAACTTCATCGAGGATCATGTCCGCCCCGCTGTCGCGACCTACAAGGCGCAGGACGCAGAGGGGGAGCGCTGGAAGGTCATCCAGGTCGTCGAGGATCTCAAGGCCAAGGCCAAGGTCGAAGGCATCTGGAACCTCTTCATGCCGCCGCGCAACGACGGTCATCACCTCACGGTCGGCCGGCAGCTCAACAACCTGCTCGCCGCGCCGGGCTTCGACGTCTGGATGCAGGGCGT
>CAYPGL010000227.1:0-3514 GCA_964410035.1 uncultured Qipengyuania sp.
TACGCCTTCAACAGCGTGAACGTCGAAGGCTGGGCGCTCTATGCCGAAGCCGAGATGCTCCCGCACGAACCGATCGAAGGGCAGTTCATCGCCCAGCAGTTCCGCCTACTGCGCGCCGCGCGCGCCTTCCTCGACCCGGCGCTCAACCTCGGGCTGATGACCCGCGAAGAGGCCGAGCGGGTATTGCGTGAGGACGCCCTGTTCTCACCCGGCATGACCAAGCAGGAGCTCGATCGTTACCAGTTCCGCATGCCCGGACAGGCGGGGTCGTATTATTATGGCTATCGCAAGCTGATCGACCTGCGCGTGGAAACCGAACTGGCGCTGGGCGAGGACTTCGAAGAGAAGGCGTTCAACGACTTCCTGCTGAGCCAAGGGATCATCCCGCTTGAACTGATCGCCAAGGCGGTGCGAGAGGAATTCATTCCCGCGCAGCGCAGCGCAGCGGCGGCTGATAGCTAGAGCCAGCGCAGGCGCCTGAACACCACGATCAGCGCCACGAACAGGAACGCGCAGAGCGAAGCCACCGTCCAGAAGGCATCGGGATCATCCATCCCCGGCATCCCGCCGACATTGATGCCGAGCAGGCCGGTGAGGAAACTCAGCGGCAGGAATATCCCCGCCACGATGGTGAGCATGTAGGTCGCATGCTCGCTGCTGGCGAGGCTGCGGGCACGCAGTTCGTCCTGCAGCACCACCGCGCTTTCCTTACTGATGTCGATATCGTCGAGATAACGGCGCAAGCGCGCGATGCTCTCCGCGATCTCGCGACGGTCGTGTTCCTCGAACCAGTAGGGTGCATCGCGGCTGATCTGTTCGAGTGCTTCGTGCTGCGGGGCCATGTGGCGCTTTAGACTGAGACAGTTGCGGCGAATGGTCGAAATCCGGCGCAGCATTTCTTCGGCATGTTCGTCCGGATCGTCGTCCTGCAGATCGTCGAGTACGGAGTTCATGTCTATGATAGACTGGCTCATGCGGGCGATCATCAGTTCGGCGAGTAAGGTGATCGTGGCCCCGGCATCAGGCGGCCCGTTGCCCCGGTCGAGCATCGCCACCACCTCGCGCGGAGTCTGCAACGGATGACGCCGCAAAGTGATCAGGCGCCGCCCGTCGCACCATAGCTGCATCGAAATCATGTCTTCGGGTTCGGCGCCGGGATTGAAGTTAATACCCCTCAGAGTGCCGACCAGCGTTTCTCCCTCCGCAAAGGCGCGCGGCCGCGTCTGGTCGCTGGTAAGCAATTCCGCAGTGGGTTCGGGCACACCGAGTTCGCCCTCGAGCCATTCCCGCACGCCCGGCCGATTACGGCACAGGTGCAGCCAGAGCACTTCGCCCGGCGCGGCGGGCTTCCAACTCATCGCCTCTTCCCATTCGATCGGCCGAGCTCCGCCCTGCCCGTCGAGCACGCGCCCGAACAGGAGGGCGCTGTCGGTCATAACGTCGTCGGTCGTTTCGTTTGCGGCTTCGCTCATCGCGGCAGGATGGCGTATCCGCGCAGTACGGGGAAGAGGGGAATGACGGAAACGCCCGCCGTTATGCGGCGCGGTGCAGAGTTAAGCTACAGCCGGGAGTGGCTTTGTCTCTTCGCGAGCGCTCTGCGGCAGGTTGAGCATTCCCACGAAACCCATCGCAATCAGGAACGCCACCAGAAGGGCGATGAGCGGTCCGGTGGGTCCGCCGACCCCTTCCCAGAATGCATAGGAGAAGCCGGCGAAGCTGATCCCCTGATTGGTAATCGCCATGTAAATTGAAAACTGCGTCGCCCCGGTCCTGGGGTCGCAGAACATCATGGTGATCGCAGCTTGCGGCGCGCTGGCGACATAGTAGATGACCGTCCACCCGATCACGAGCGCCATGATCACTGCGCTTTGCGTCCAATACGACTCAAACAGCAGAAACGCGAACAGCGCGCCGGCAAACATGGCGATAGTGACGATCTGGAAGCGCTTTGCTCCAATCTTCATTGTTAGATATCCGCCTAGAACGATCGCCGCCACGGCCGCGAGAAGCTGCGCCACGCCGTTTGCCGCACCGAGTTCGGCCTCGTTCCAGCCGACGTAATTGGCAGCAATGAGCGGCGTCGCCACTGTCATCGTGCCATAAGCCATTCCCTTCAGGAACAGCGGCACCAGCCACAACACCGAGTCCTTGCGGAACATATGTGCGAAGGCTTCCCTGATCATTGGCCACCAGCCTTTTGGCTGATTTGCGATACTTAAGGGATGGGCTTTTCCCGGCGTCCAGGGAAGCCGGCGCTCCCCCGTGCGTTCGCGCATCCAGATCAAATAGGCAGTAACCAGCGCCATGGTCGCCGCGCAGGTCACATAGGCCGTGCCCACTCCGTAGAAATAGATGATAGTTCCTGTCAGGGCAGCCGAGATCGCGATCCCCAGCGCTTGGCCGCCGGACATGAGCCCGCCCGTGAAACCTCGCTCGCTATGTTCGGCAATATCCACTGCTAACGCATCCGCGGCGACATCCTGGAACACCACGGCAGTACTTACGATCGCGGCGATTAGGCCCAGCAGAATATGATCGCGTGGCCCCGGCTCGACCAGCGCGCACGCCAGCAGAGCCCCAACCATCGTAACCTGCGCTCCGATCAGCCAAGCGCGCCTACGCCCCATCGGCAGGAAGGCATAGCGATCCATCAGCGCCCCGTTCACGAACTTCAGGCTCCAGGGGATGCCCGCCATACCAATGACATATCCAATCTCTGCCCCAGTCGCGCCATTGGCGGCCATCCATGCAGGGATCGCAAATTCGAGCAGGCCTATGGGAATCCCTTGCGCGACATACAGCAATAGGATGGTGAGCAAGCGGCAGGCCCGGCTGTCGGTCATGCAGGGATCTTGAAGCAAAGCGTAGGCCCCCTTCTTTAACGCAAAGCGTAGAGCGGACCCTGGCGAGATTGTTCGCCAATCGGCCCCTCCTGTCAATTGCCAGGCCTGTCATTGCCCCTTCATCATTGGGCCTCTATATCGCGGTCCATGTCCTCGATACGTCCCTGGCGCACTATAGAGCGCCGTCAGTCTCGCCAGATCATGGTCGGCAATGTCCCCGTAGGGGGTGATGCGCCCATCAGCGTACAGACCATGACCAACACGCCGACCGAGGACGTTGGTGCGACGATTGACCAAATCCGCCGGTGCGAGGAAGTGGGTGCGGACATCATCCGTGTATCCTGCCCGACCGAAGAGTCGACGGCGCATTTCGACCAGATCACGAAGGCCGCCAACGTTCCGATCGTTGCGGACATTCACTTCCACTACAAGCGCGCGCTCGAAGCGGCCGACAAGGGCGCCGCCTGCCTGCGCATCAACCCGGGCAATATCGGCTCGTCCGAGCGTGTGGCCGAGGTCGTGCGCGCAGCGAAGGCGAATGGCTGCGCGATCCGTATCGGCGTCAATGCCGGCAGTCTCGAAAAGGACCTGCTGGAGAAATACGGCGAACCTTGCCCCGAGGCGCTCATCGAAAGCGCGCTCGACCATATCAAGCTGCTACAAGACCATGA
>CAYPGL010000228.1:0-2932 GCA_964410035.1 uncultured Qipengyuania sp.
TGAAAATACCCATGATGTCGTTCTGCCTTTTATGGTTGCGACTGGTGCCGCATCGTTCCTCCTTCAACTCCGGTCGGGAAGCCGCGTTCCTGCACTTCCCCGAATCGGCCCGGGGCGGCTAGGCTTGGCGAATGCTAGATGTTGTCCTGTCCATCGTCGTTCTTGCGGCGATAGCTCTCTTCTTCGGTGCCTTTTTTCTGTGGCGCCGCTCGGGTAACATGAAGATTGCCATGCTCATGGTGATCCTGGCGCTCGTGGCGCTGGTCAATGTGGCGATCTGGACAGTGCCTGCAGCAGACGGGGAAGCCCCGCTCGAAAAGGTCGAACGGGGCTCGCAGTGACGGATACCTGAGGCGAAGTCAGTCGGGCAGTTGCCAGCGCACGGATGAACTGAAGCTGCCCGCCACCGGTTCGCCATTGCTGCCCCGGGCAGGTTCGAAGCGGGCCCGGCGCTGGATCAGCGCACAAGTCGCCTGATCGAGCTCGGAATGCCCGGTCGAACCGGTGATCCGGCAGCCCGTGACCCTGCCCGTGGCGGCGATATCGAGCCGGAACCTCGCTACGCCAGTGAGTTCGCGGCGGGCCCATGCGGATTTGTAGTCCCGATCGGAAAGCCAGGCACCCGGGTCATTGCGCGGCTTGGCTGTCACCGGATTGAACGAGGGTACCGGCGCAGGCGGGGCGGGCGGCTCCTCGATCACGCGCGGCGGGTCGAAGATTATCGGACGTTCGATAATTTTGTCGGTCGTCTTATAGGTCGCCTTTGGGAGTTCGAAATTGATCGGAGGATTGGGCTGGGTGATAGGCGGCTGCGAGGCGACTTCGGGCTGCTGCCGCGTCTGGGGCTCCGGTATCGGTTCCGGTTCGGGCGGGGGCGGGAGCTTGTATTCGATGGGCTCCATTTCCTTTTCGCCGTTTTCCTGCACCAACTGGGTCACGCTCAACCCGGCGATGATCGCCGCACCTATGGCGGCCTGCACGATGATCGCACTGGCAATGCCCGTGGGGGACGGCCCTCGCTTCTGATCTACGAATGACATAGTCGGCTCCTCTTCCTTGCGACTCTCGTGATTAGCAATGTTACAACATTACAAATCGAGAGCAAGGGTTTTCGCGTTTTGGAATGCAACCGAAAGAGTTTGGGCAAGAAAAGGGCCCGACAGGCGGGCCCTTTGAAACATTTTTGACTACCGGATTGCCTCAGGTGATCGGACAAGCCGGATCGAGGCGGAAGTCGAGATAATTGTCGACCGACTTCATCAGTTCTTCCTGCTCGTTTTCGAAGAAGTGGTTTGCGCGGGGGATTTCTTCGTGATGCACGGTAATGTGCTTCTGCGTGCGCAGCTTTTCGACCAGCTTGGTCACCGCATTGGGCTGGACCACCGTGTCCTGCGCGCCGTGGATGAAGATACCCGAGGCCGGGCAAGGCGCGAGGAAGGAGAAATCGTACATGCTCGCCGGGGCACCGATGCTTATCCATCCGCGGATTTCGGGGCGGCGCATGAGCAGTTGCATGCCGATCAGCGAACCGAAGCTGACGCCCGCGATCCAGGTCAACTGAGCATCGGGATGGACCTGCTGCAGCCAGTCCAGCGCGCTGGCGGCATCGGATAATTCGCCGACGCCGTTGTCGAAGCTGCCCTGGCTGCGGCCGACGCCGCGGAAGTTGAAGCGGAGCGTGGCGAAGCCGCGGTTGACGAAGGTCTTGTACAGCCGCTGCGTGATCTGCTCGTTCATCGTCCCGCCGCCCTGCGGGTGCGGATGGAGAATCATCGCAGCGGGTGCGCGCGGGCGAGGTCCGGGAGAGAAACGGCCTTCGAGGCGGCCTTCTGGGCCGGGAAAGATCACGGTCGGCATGCGGAGAGGTACCCTGGCAGAAATTTTCGGGGCGCTGGCCCCCAAGGGGGCTTGCACGAGGTTGCGCGCTATATAGGGTTTTGTCTCCGTTTCGCAATTATTTCGAGCACGTCCCGTCCCGACACGCAAATATCTCGATCATGCCGCCACCACGCCGCTGCGCCCACAGGCGAGGCGCGCGATGGAAGAAGGCTTTGCGCTCTGGGCCAATCCGAGCAGTCCGCACGCCGAAGGCCGCAAGGCGAGGGCGGCGCTGGAGGATGCCCGCGAGCGTGTGAAGCGGGCGCTCGGGTGGGAAGGCGAAGTCATCTTCACCTCCGGCGCAAGCGAGGCGGCGGCGCTGGCGCTGGGTCATGCAAAAGCTGGGGCGCGGCTGGTTTCAGCCGTCGAGCATGATGCGATTCTAAAGGCTGCGCCCGATGCCGAGCGGCTGCCGGTGCTGTCCGACGGTGCGCTCGACTTCGAAACTCTGGGCGAGGCCGTTCAGCGCGAACGGCCGCTTGTCGCCGTCCAACAGGTAAATTCCGAGACCGGAAACCTACAGGATCTCGCTCCGATCGAGGGGCAGGTCCACAAGGTTGGGGGATTGCTGCTCGCCGATTGCGCACAAAGCGCGGGCAAGTTTGCGCTTCCACCCTGCGACATGGCGATCGTATCTGCCCACAAGTTCGGAGGACCGATCGGTGTGGGCGCGCTGCTGGTGAAGGATTTTGCCATGCTGGTGCCCGCAGGCGGACAGGAGCGGGGCTACAGGCGGGGTACCGAGAACCTGCCCGGTGTGCTCGGTATGGCGGCGGCACTGGAGGCTTGTGGCGATCCTTACCTAGACAGGGCCATCCTGGAACCGCTCGACCAATTGGCGCCGGAATGCCGCGACCGTGGTGGCACATGGCTGTCCGACCGGCTGTCCGATCCGACTCCCTATATCCGTGCCATCGCCATGCCCCAACTATCAGGCCAGGCGCAGCTAAAGCGCATCGACAAGGCGGGGATCGCCGCCAGCGCGGGCAGCGCCTGCTCGTCGGGCACGATGAAGCGCAGCCACGTGCTCACCGCGATGGGCGTGGCCGACGAG
>CAYPGL010000228.1:2942-3505 GCA_964410035.1 uncultured Qipengyuania sp.
GAAGATGAGCGGCAGTGCGCAGGTCATGCGCTTCGACATGGCGGGAATTTCCGTGTCGCAAGGCTCCGCCTGCTCAAGCGGTACAATGAAGACCAGCCATGTGTTGCAGGCGATGCAGGTCGAACCTGAAGTTGCCGACCGCACGATCCGCGTCTCCTTTGGCTGGAACACCACGCGCACCGAAGTGGAACGCTTCTGCGAGGTATGGCTTGAGTTGGCGAAAGCATGATTTACCTTGACTATCAGGCCACCACTCCGCTTGCCCCCGAAGCGCGCGATGCGATGCTGCGCTGGCTCGACGGGCCGGGCGGCACGGGCTTTGGCAATCCACACTCGCCGCACAAGCTGGGCCGGCAGGCCAAAGCCGCGGTGGAATTCGCGCGCGAGCAGGTGGCGGCGCTTTTCCCGGCAGGGGGAAAGGTCATCTTCACCTCAGGCGCAACCGAGGCGATCAATCTGGCCATTCGGGGGTCGCGGCCCGAAGGAAAAGAGGGCGGGACCGTCTCGGTTTCCGCAATCGAACATGCCGCCGTCCTCGATACCGCGCGCGATGCAGGCGAATG
>CAYPGL010000229.1:0-3464 GCA_964410035.1 uncultured Qipengyuania sp.
GTCACGGTACTGGCGCCGCCTGCCCCGTCCGTAATGACGATGTTCTCGCCTGCGAAACTCGCGGTCAGCTCGGCGCCTGCAACCGTCTCGAAAGTATAGCTACCGCCATTCTTCTCAATTGCAGCGGAAAGCTGTGCTGCGGGAATTCGACCTGCCACGACATGGTAGGTGAGAATGTTCTGGAGCTGACCCTTGTTCGCCGGCTCGAGCAGGGTGCTCACCGTGCCATCAGGCAAGGCAGCAAATGCGGTATCGGTCGGCGCAAATACGGTGAAGGGCCCGGGCGAGGACAGTGTGTCGACGAGGTCCGCAGCCTGGCCAGCGGCGACCAGAGTTTCGTGCATGCCCGTTCCGATTGCGGTCTGGACGATGTTGGTCTGAGCCTGTGCGGGCTTTTCCTTGTGATTATGGGCAAGCGCAGGGGTGGATGTCGCAATGGCGAAACCGCCCATGGCAAGTACAGATGCCGCTGCTGCGGCCTTCAGCTGGGTCGAAATGGTCATTGATATAACTCCTCTATCTCACAAGCCCCGTCCAACTTGTGCATGGAGTTACGAAAGCCGCCGCGATGCGGATGCAAAAAAATTCAGATCGTTTGCATGCGCCCTTCGGCTACGACAGGGCCCGCGTCCGCGCCGGGTGGTTTGCCGCCCAGCGGCTCCCGTGTCAGTAGGAGGAGAGATCCATCCGCCATTTGCTCGGCGACAGCCCGGTCCAGAGGGATGCGGCGCTCTTCGCCGGGAGCGACCACACCGAGGGATAGCAGCGGGATATCTTCGGATTGGGGCACGAGCCAGAGTTCGTGGTCGTGCACACCATCAGCGGTTAATCCGCTAGCCGAAACCAGCAGTTCCTGACGGTCAGGGAGATAGGTGATCGCCAACCGCAACTGCGTGTCAGCGATCGGGACCGACGCAGCGAGAGGTGCCTGCGGCTCAGCGGCGGGCGCGGGCGAGGGTGATTG
The DNA here is from genome assembly GCA_964410035.1 of uncultured Qipengyuania sp. GTDB lineage: Bacteria > Pseudomonadota > Alphaproteobacteria > Sphingomonadales > Sphingomonadaceae > Qipengyuania. The sequence goes on from CAYPGL010000229.1 coordinate 965, forward strand.
CGAAGGAGGAAGAACCAGCAAAGAGATGGCGGCAACAGCTGCGGCAGCGGCCATGCCGGCGGCCATTTTCCAGCGCCGAACCCGCGCATTCAGCGAGATGATTTCGGCACTATCGTCAAGTGTGTTGAACTCGTCCCGGATTTTCGTCCAGACTTTCTCGCGTGGCACGCGGGCATCGATCGTATCGAGCAGCGGCGCGAGTTGGTCCTGCCAACGTGCAACCTCGGTAGCGAATTTTTCATCGGATACCTCCCGTGCGCGGGCTGCCAGCAAGTCTTCGCCTTGGAGCAGGCCGAGCGCGTATTCGGCCGCAAGCACGTCGTCGAGGAGGAAATCCTCGCTCATTCGCCGCGCTCCAGACATACTTTCAATTTCTGGAGTCCCCTGCGTACCCAGCTCTTCATCGTGCCAAGCGGAATTCCGTCAGCCTCCGCAATCTGGGCATAGGTGTGGCCTTCGAAAAACGCGCTGCGAATTGCGCTGCGCGGCTTTTCGTCCAGCACATCAAGACAATGGTGGATGCGCGCATCACGCTCCGCATCGATCAGCAAATTCTCAGCAAGCGGCGTGTCGTCCGCAATCGGTTCGGCATGTTCGGCGGGCACGATGCCCTGCCGGACCTTGCCCACCCTGAGCCGGTCCACCGCACGGTTCCGCGCGAATGTGGCAAGCCAGCTTATCGGGCTTGCCCGCCCCGGATCGTATCGGTCGGCCCGGCGCCAGAGAGATATATAAACGTCCTGCAACGCGTCCTCGGCTTCCTTCTCGTCCTTCAAGATACGAAGGCAAATTCCAAAAAGTTTCGCCGAGGTGCTGCGATAGATTTCCTCCAATGCACTGCGATCGCCGCCAGCAAGGCGAGTCATTGCAGCTTCGAGCCGATCGCGTGCATCGCTGCTGGATGGCATCATCAGCACCGGGACCTGCAATGCAGGCCCATCTGTTCGATCTGGATGGTTGCGTGGCCGATCCGGTGATGGTGTTCCAGCTCATGGCCGATCTCGCGCAAGAATGCGTCACCCGGATGGCCATCCGGCATCACCAGATGGGCGGTCAGCGCCGTTTCGGTCGTAGACATGGGCCAGATATGTAGCTCGTGAATTTCACTCACTCCTTCCAGACCGACTAGATACCCGCGAACGCGGCTTTCCGATACGCCCTTCGGCACACCGAGCAGGCTCATGGCAACGCTATCCTTCAGCAGCCCCCAAGTCCCCCAGGCAATAACTGCTACGATCAGCAGACTGACCAGTGGATCGATCCAGAGTGCGCCGCTCAGGAGAATGGCGATGCCGGCGATGACCACGCCAAGGCTGACCAAAGCATCCGTTGCCATGTGAAGGAAGGCTCCGCGAATATTGATGTCGTGCTTGCGCCCCCGCATGAACAGCATTGCCGTGCCAGCGTTGATGACGATGCCGATACCGGCCACGATGACCATCGTCGTACCTTCCACCGGCGCGGGATCGGCCAGGCGTTGGATCGTTTCGAACGAGATTGCCCCGATCGCAACGAGCAGCAGCCCTGCATTGGCAAGCGCCGCGAGGATGGTCGAACTCTTGTAGCCATAGGTGAAGCGGGCATTTGCCGGTTTCTTTGCAGCGACACTCGCCCCCCAGGCCAGCAGCAGGGCCATCACGTCCGAAAGGTTATGTCCGGCATCGGCAATCAGCGCCATCGACCCCGAAAGCCAGCCATAGACGGCCTCGATGATGACGAATGCGGTATTCAGCACGATGCCGATCAGGAAGGCGCGGCCGAAATCACTCGGCGCATGGCTGTGACCCTCCCCTTGCGCATGCCCGTGTTCGTGGCTGTGACCCGCTCCCATCGAACCTACTGATAAACGCAGGAATCGAGTCCGTCACGGGCCACGACACCGATACGTGCGGAAATCGTGTTGCCATGTCCGCGCAGCCAGCCGCTCGGGTTCTTGACTGACCGCTCCTTCGGGAGTGGGAGAGCTGCCGCCATGCGCGCGGATTCCATGGGGCTCAGCGAAGCCGCACTCTTCCCGAAATACCGCTGCGCCCCGGCCTCTGCCCCATAGGTTCCGATGCCGGTTTCGGCGACATTTAGATAGACTTCCATGATGCGTCGCTTGCCCCAGATTTTCTCAATCAGCAGCGTGAAATAGGCTTCCAGACCCTTGCGGAAATACCCGCCACCCTGCCACAGGAAAACATTCTTGGCGGTCTGCTGGCTGATGGTCGATCCGCCGCGGATACGCCCGCCCTGCGCGTTCTCGCGCATGGCCTTCTCAATCGCTGCGCGGTCAAAACCGTCATGAGCGCAGAACTTGCCGTCTTCCGCGGCAATCACCGCGCGCACCATGTTGCGATCAATCTGCGAAAGCGGCTCCCAGTCCTTTGTGATCCCGTTACCGTCGAGTATCATCGTGGCCGTAACCGGAACGGGCACGAACTTGAACAATAGGACGAGCGCCAGGCTCAGTCCGAGGAAGCCGACAAGGAACTTGAACAGGAAACGTGTCAGCGAC
>CAYPGL010000230.1:0-3462 GCA_964410035.1 uncultured Qipengyuania sp.
GCGGATCATCCAGGAAACCGACGCCGAACTGACTGCCGCGCGCCTATTTGTCGCAGCGCAGGTAGGGCAAGTGATCCGCAACGGTCTCGGCATATTGGGTGTCCAGGCGGTCGAGGAGATGTGAGCCATGACGCGTTCGCCTTATGAAAATAACGGAGATCGAGAAGACGCTCTCGAACTGATCCGGGAAGACGAGCATCTGCCTTGGCTCGATGCCGTCGATACTGTGGACGACCGTGACGCAGGCTTTGCAACCTCGCGGCTGGTCATGCTTGGAGTTCTGTCGTTGTTAGTCGTAGGGGCGCTGGTTGGCATGGCCTGGTTCGCAATGGGCGCAGCGAACGACGAACCGCCTGCGGACGGCAGTCTCGTTGAGGCGCCCGAGGGACCATACAAGACGAAGCCCGAGAATGCCGGCGGGAAGACCTACGCGGGCACCGGCGATACGAGCTTTGCCGTGGGCGAGGGGCAAACGCGGGAAGGCCGGCTTGCTGTCGAACCTGCGACGCAGACATCGAGCGAAGATGCGGTGGGGCCATCGCTGGCAACCACACTGAATGAAGGCCCCCGCGCGCCGCAGCCGACTGGAACGGCGGTACAGGTCGGGGCCTTTCCGAAACGCAGCGATGCGGAAGAAGCATGGGGAAATTTGATAAGGCAGACCGAAGCGCTGAATGGCGTCCGGCACCGCGTGGTGGAGGCGCAGGTCGATATCGGTACTGTCTACCGGCTCCAAGCGATGACCGGCGATCGCGCGTCGGCAGACGCGCTATGCAACCGCCTCAAGACCGATGGGCTGGCCTGCTTCGTCAAATAGACGGTTGGCGATGCTCGGCTGGGCTTGATTTCCACACCTCACGACTCCGCCGTGCTTGGCAAGTCAGGCGAAAAGCAGCACCTTCACACCATGATACCTGCCATTTTCGGCATTTCCGGTTTGGAACTCACGGCCGACGAACGCGCATTCTTCAAGGATGCGGATCCGGCGGGCTACATCCTGTTCGCGCGCAATTGCGAAACCCGCGAACAGGTGCGCCGCCTCACCGATGATCTGCGTGCAATCCACGGTCGTGATCGGCTGATAGTATCGATCGACCAGGAGGGCGGGCGGGTTGCCCGAATGAAGCCGCCAGAATGGCCCAAATATCCCGCGGGCGAGGCATTCGCAAAGCTGTATGAAATCGCTCCGGCTTCAGCCATCGAGGCCGCGCGTGTCAATGCGGAGGCAATGGCCCGCGAGCTGGGGATGGTCGGCATCAGCGTCGATTACCATGCGCCTTTCGATGTGCGCCGCCCCGAAACCGACGATATCATCGGCGACCGTGCCTTGGGCAGCGAACCTATGCAGGTTGCCGCGCTGGGTAGGGCAGTGCTGGACGGCATGGCCCGCGCCGGTGTGGTCGGCTGCCTTAAACATATGCCCGGTCATGGACGGGCCACCTGCGATACTCACAAGGAGCTTGCTGTCGTTACCGCGAGCGAGGAAGAGCTCGAGATCGATATAGAGCCTTTTCGCACGCTGTCTGCGCATCCCCTTGGAATGAGCGCACATATCGTTTTCAGCGCCTGGGACAGGAAGAATCCGGCGACGCTTTCGGAAACGGTGATCGGCGATGTCATCCGCGGCAGGATCGGCTTCGACGGGCTGTTGCTGTCGGACGATATCGATATGCAGGCGCTTGAAGGGAGCATTCCCGACCGCGCCGCTGCAGCCTTGGCGGCAGGTTGCGACATCATCCTCAACTGCTGGGCCAAGATGGACGACCAGAAGGCCATTGCCGAACTCGGCCTGGGAATGTCCGAAAAGACAAAACTGCGGCTTGATCGGGTCCACGATGCCATGGGCGACCCGCCGGACGATATCGAAACCGGGGAGTTGCTCGCCAAGCGCGATGCGCTACTCGCCATTTCGGAGCAGTGCGCGTGAGCGACGGTCTGGTTTTCGCCACGCAGGAAGAAGCAGAAGACTGGGAAGGCATCGCCGCTGAAGGCACGGCGGACAAGGACGCGCTCTACCTCGATCTTGACGGATGGGAAGGTCCGCTAGACCTGTTGCTCGATCTTGCGCGGCGCCAGAAAGTGGATCTCCGTGAAATTTCGATCCTCGCCCTAGTCGAGCAATACCTTACCTATATCGAACAGGCCGAAGCGCTGAAGCTCGAACTGGCGGCCGATTATCTCGTGATGGCCGCGTGGCTCGCCTATCTCAAATCGGCCATGCTCCTGCCGAAGGAAGAGCAGGAAGATCCGAGCCCCGAAGAACTGGCGCTGAAGTTGCAGCTCCGTCTCCAGCGCCTAGGTGCGATGCGCGAGGCGGCGGGTCGACTTATGGGCGGTGACCGGATCGGGCGCGACGTATTCCTTAGAGGAAGGCCGGAGGGCCTCGACATAGTTCGCAAGACCCAGTGGCAATGTGACCAGTACTTGCTGATCGAAGCCTATGGCCGCGTGAAGGCGCGCACTTCACCGGCAGTCCACATTGTGCGTGACCGACCGGTGATGACACTGGAGTCGGCACTCGACCGCGTGTCGAACATGCTCGGCGTGACGCTGGAGTGGATGGAATTGCGGGATTTCCTGCCGCCGCATGCCGAACCGCGATTGCGCCGTTCCGCGCTCGCCTCCAGCTTCGTTGCCGCGCTAGAACTGGCGCGGCTCGGCAAGGCGGAGATCGCGCAGGAGGAAGTGTTCGGCCCTATGCGGCTCAGGCGGGTGGCGTGAATCAGCTCGGACGCGCTCTCGAAGCGGCGCTGTTTGCGGCGGAAGAACCAATGAGTGTGGACGCTCTGGCCGATTTTCTCGGCGATGCAGAAAAATCGGAAGTGCGCGAGACATTGAAAGATCTCGCGCAGTTATATGAGAAGCGCGGAATACACCTCGTGGAGCGCGGGAAGCGCTGGCATTTCGAGACTGCGCCCGACCTCGCTCATCTGCTTCGCAAGGAACGCGAACAGGTGCGTCGCCTCAGCCGCGCAGCGACCGAGGTGTTGGCGATCATCGCCTATCACGAACCCGTCAGCCGGGCCGAAATCGAATCGATCCGCGGTGTACAGACCAGTGGGGGCACGCTCGACGTTCTGATGGAGGCGAGCTGGGTGAAAATCGCCGGACGACGGGAGGTCCCGGGTCGACCGACAATCTATGCGACCACACCCGAATTCCTTGATCATTTCGGCTTGGCCAGCCGTCGCGACCTACCCGGTATCGCGGAACTGCGCGCCACCGGTCTGCTTGACCCGGTGGACGACGTATATGACGAACTGATGGGCGAGGACGAGCAAACTTAGGATGAGGCTGACGAGGATGGCGGTGCGGTCTGACTCGCTATTGCGCACTCGAACGCCTATAATGAACCCAAGACCATACGCTTAGAAGGTATTCCCCATGTCGCTCGGCCCTTGGCAGCTCGTTATCATCGCCATCCTCATCCTCGTCCTGTTCGGGAGGGGCAGAATTTCCGAA
>CAYPGL010000231.1:0-3439 GCA_964410035.1 uncultured Qipengyuania sp.
TTGGTAAATTCACCAAGGCGGCCGAACCGGGCCTGCACATTATCACCCCTTTTATCGACCGTGTCGGGCACAAGGTGAACGTCATGGAGCAGGTGCTCGATATCCCGGGGCAGGAAATCATCACCAAGGACAACGCCATGGTCGGCGTGGATGCGGTGGTGTTCTTCCAGGTTCTGGACGCGGGCAAGGCCGCATACGAGGTTTCGGGCCTGCACAATGCGATCCTCGCACTGACGACCACTAACCTGCGAACGGTCATGGGTTCGATGGATCTCGACGAGACACTGTCCAAGCGTGACGAGATCAACGCGCGCCTGCTCAGCGTGGTCGATCACGCGACCTCGCCTTGGGGCATCAAGATCACCCGCGTGGAGATCAAGGACATTCGTCCGCCGATGGATATCTCGGAGGCCATGGCGCGGCAGATGAAGGCCGAGCGCCTTAAGCGTGCCGAAATCCTTGAAGCGGAAGGCGACAAGACGAGCTCAATTCTCCGGGCCGAGGGTCGCAAGCAGTCCGCCATCCTCGAAGCAGAGGGCAAACGCGAAGCCCAGTTCCGCGACGCCGAAGCGCGCGAACGCGCAGCCGAAGCCGAGGCGAAAGCGACCGAAATGGTTTCCAATGCCATCGCCAGTTCCGGCAACCAGGCGATCAACTATTTCGTAGCGCAGGAATATACCAAGGCGGTCGCAAAGTTCGCCGATAGCCCCAATGCTAAGACCATACTCTTCCCCGTGGAGGCGACGCAGCTGATCGGCTCTCTCGGCGGTATCGGCGAGCTAGTGAGGGGCACTTTCGCAGAAGGATCGGACAAAGCGGATAGCGGGACCGCTATCCCTCGTCAGCGCGATCGTGAGCCGGTTCGTAGCCCCAGCGTGCCGCCAACGCGAAACCAGGGCTGAGCGGGCGATGGATGGTATCGAAAGCTATTGGATCTGGGCGATCCTGGGCCTCACGCTGGCAGCCCTCGAATTGCTCGTGCCGGGCGTCTATCTTATCTGGCTGGCACTGGCTGCGCTTTCGGTGGCCGTACTTTCGTTCGTCTCGGGCCCTCCGCTGGCGATGGAAGTCATCTCCTTTGTTTCGCTCTCCCTGATATTCGCCTTTTCCGCCAAACGGTGGCTCCGTGATCGACCGATTATCTCCTCCGATCCCCTGCTCAACAACCGGGTCGGGCGCCTCGTTGGCGAGACGGCGCTCGTGACCCAGGCTATCGAAAGCGGTACGGGACGGGTCAAGGTCGGTGACAGCGAGTGGACTGCGCGCGGGGAGGATGCGGAAGAAGGCACGCGCGTGCGTATAACCGGCAATCGCGGAACCGACCTGCTGGTCGAGCCGGTTGGATTGTTGCGCGACGAGAGCGCTCACTAAGGGCGGTAAGTGGTCAGGTGCTCAATCTTGTGGCGAAGCGTCCGTGCTTGCGGAATCGTGTCATCCACTTGTCGAGGAACAGGCCGAGCGGCTTGGGCTCGATCCCGAACTTCTCGAAGCCGGGATATTCGCCGCTCGTCACATTGCCTTGCTTCAGCAAATTCCACTGGTCGCTGCCCATCGGAGTTCCAGGGAGCGCCGCGAAAGTAGCCGACAGGCCGTCGGGCATCGGCAGGAAGGTCCGCTTGCGGCGCTGAGAGGCGGCGATCCGGCGGTTGATCTCCATCATGGTCAGCTTTTCGGGGCCGCCCAGCTCATAAGTCTTGCCGCCGTGCGTTCCGCGATCCTCGAGGCTCCGTGCGATTACCTCGGCAACGTCGTCAACATAGACCAGTTGCAGTTCCGCGTCAGGACCGAATACTGGCAGCACGGGAAGCTTCGAAATGAGCGTTCCAAACATGTTGAGGAAGTTATCGTCCTTGCCGAACATGATGGACGGCCGAACGATGGTGGCCTTCGGAAATGCGGCCCTGACCCGCTGTTCGCCCAAGTGCTTGGCGCTGGCATATTCATTCTCTGAGTCTTCATCCGGTTCAGCGGCGATGGCGCTTACGTGTACAAAACTCTGCGTACCGGTTTCCTTTGCGGCAGCGGCCATCCAGCCAGGCGCCTCGCCCATAAGCTTGTGAAGGTCGCCTTCGAAGCTGCCAACAAGGTTCACCACCGCATCGGCGCCGTCGATGCACCGCTCGACGCTGCGGCGGTCGGTCGCGTCCAGTCGTGCAAACTGCAGCTGCCCGAGATTGGCCAAAGGTTTGAGCTTGAATGCGGCTTGCGGGTCACGACCGCAAATCCTCAGGCGTGCGCCTCGGGTAAGCAGCGCTTGCGCCACGTAATTGCCGAGGAAGCCGGTGCCGCCCATCAGCACCACCATCTTGCCGTTCAAAGCGCCGCTCTTTGCCATCAGTCATGTCTCGAATTTGCGAAATGGGAATCCGTCGCTGCGCCCCTAGCCGCAATGCGCTTTAAGCCGCAAGCACTCACCCCCCGTCGGACGCAATGCGTTGACGAGTTATATGCCGCCCTACCCTGACCGGGACGCATAGAATTCGCGAATCGATCGCGTGGCGAGATGGGGGAATTGGTAGGTGCACCGTCTTCAGGTGTCAGGGCTCGCAAGGGGATTGAGGTTCGAATCCTCTTGTGACGTCTTTCTCTTTCCTCTGTTCAGAACGGTAGCGCATCAACGGACGTTTCCGACGCTACCGCTCCGGACCCGGCAGGTCTCCTGATAAGCCAATTGGCCTTACTGAGCGGTGCTTGCGCGCCGCTTTGCTGGTTGCCGACAGGTACCAATCCGCGAGGTGACCAGAAAGCGCGCAGGAAGTTTTCCCGGCTTCCCGTTTCTGGAAGTGGGGTCGCCAAACTTAGGCGGACGAATTCCAGATCCCTTGCAACCTCACCGCCTTGCAGAGCTGACAATAGCGGACGTAGAAACAATCTTGCGGTGACCATTGAGGAAGTGGGATTGCCGGGCAGCCCCAGCACGGGTTTACGGCCGGTAAGGCCGAACCAGACCGGTCTGCCCGGCTTGATCGCGAGCTTAGAGAACACTACGTCCAGCCCCGTTTCCGAAAACATCGGGCGGGCCAAGTCATGATCGCCGACTGACGCGCCACCAGTCACGACAATGCAATCGGCTTCAGCAATTGCCTCATCCGCACGTCTGGACAGCTCCGAAAGGTTGTCACCGCAAAGGATGCGAGAGACGACTTCCGCTCCCGATTTTTCGCAAAGCGCCGCGATTGCGTAGCTGACGGAATCCGGAATCGCCGCGTCGGTGAGGTGAGCTTCACCCGGAGGGACCAGTTCGTCGCCTGTAGCTACGATTGCAACGCGGGGTCGCCGCGCAACCGACACCGGTGCGCGGTCAGCGGCGGTGGCTGGCACCAAGAAGCTTTGGGTTTGCCGCGTCCCGCGTGTGAGGAGCACTTAACCGGCATGAAAATCGCTTGCCGCCTTGCGGATATGGCTGGCCGGTCCGTGACCGGAGGCGAATGATACAGCC
>CAYPGL010000232.1:0-3429 GCA_964410035.1 uncultured Qipengyuania sp.
GATCTTTGCGAACGACTCGCAAGTCATCAGAACTTTTCGAGTATGTCGATACCATAATTCGCGAAGGCCCGATCTAGCTTTTTGAAGTCCTCCAGCTCTCCGGTAGTCACGGCGAAATCGGGTCTTGAGCGGGTGAACTCTTGGCCTTTCGTCAGGAAGACGATCCGCTGCGCAATTCCCTGCGCGCCATGGACGAAGGTGATATCCTTTCCCATCGCTTCGCGCAGCTCGGGTTCGAGCAATGGGAAATGGGTGCAGGCAAGCACGACGGTATCGAGCTCGCGCCCGCCGGGCTGGAGGACCAGGGCCTTCACCTCGTCTGCGACGGCCCCGATGCTGACTTCCTCGCCGCGCAGTTTCGCCTCCGCAATCGCAACGAGGCCGTTAGCACCGTGCCGCAGGAGGCGCTTGCCCGTGGCGAACTCGTGTTCGAGCTTGTCGACATAGGCCTGCCGCATGGTCGCCTCTGTGCCAAGCAGGCCGAATGTCCCGGTTTGCGAGATGGCCGCGGCTGGCTTGATCGCCGGGACGGTGCCGACGATCGGTGTCTCCAGCACATCGCGCACCATGCCCAGTGCAATCGTGCTCGCCGTGTTGCAGGCGATGCAGATCAGGCGCGGCTGATAGCGTTCGGCCATACGTCCAAGCAGGCCGGCGACGCGGGCGGCGACCTCGGCCTCGCTCTTGGCGCCATAGGGCAGCCCGGCTGTGTCGGCCGCATAGATTACCGGTGCTGCGGGCAGGAGCTTGCGCAGTTCGCCAAGAACCGTGAGCCCCCCGACGCCGGAATCGAACAGCAGGATGGGAGAGGAAGAGTTCAATTCGGTCCCTTTTGGTGGCTACGCGCTTGCCCGGTCGAAGCAATTCACTCTAGATGCACCGCTAGACAAAAAGGCAAGGCTTTCACAAGCTTTGCCGCAAATTGGGGACTACCGGAATGGATTTCGGAACCGACTTTACCGTGAATGTGCTCTGGGCTGCGCTGCTCGGCTATGCATTCGGCTCGATCCCCTTCGGTCTCATCCTCGCGAAGCTTGCAGGCAAGGGCGACATTCGCCAGCAGGGCAGCGGCAATATCGGCGCGACCAACGTGCTGCGAACGGGCAGCAAGTGGCTGGCCGCAGCGACCTTGCTGCTCGACCTCGGCAAGGGGCTGGTTCCGGTTCTGCTCGCATATCGATATTTCCCGCAAGACGTCGGCTGGGCAGCGATTTTTGCCGTGATCGGACACTGCTTCCCGGTCTGGCTCGGCTTCAAGGGTGGGAAGGGCGTGGCGACCAATGCCGGGGTCTGCTTCGGGCTCGCCTGGCAGCTGGGTGCGATCTACGCGATAGTCTGGATCGCCGTTCTGGCGATCACGCGAATAAGCTCGCTCGCGGGAATGGCCGCGGTCGTGGCTGCTGCGATCGCCGCCGCGATATTTGGCTGGACTGCTTTGCTGATAGTTCTCGCGATTATTGCTGTGCTGGTGATCTGGCTGCACCGCGAGAATATCAGACGTCTGGTCGCAGGTACTGAACCCAAGGTCGGTTCGAAAGGGTGAACGAGGTCAGCCATCATTCTCCTGCAATACTGACCTAGGAAAAGGCTTTTTAGTGCAACCGCTGCTGCGTTCGCCCAATGCGCACCCATGGTTGCAATTACCTCATTCATGAGGGCGCGGAGCTGTTGCAATCGCGCGAAGATGTCGCCGAACTGCTGTCGAATTTCGAGGGCGCGCCGCGCTCGACTTTTCCGAACCCGTCTCCCAATTCGAGTATACGCCAGAGGAGCTAGCCGACGCCGAACCCGCGGATATTGCCGACCTCCTGACAACGGCGCCGGTCTCTGTGTACAAACTCGTCCGACAATCGGGGCAGGGGCCGCTGCAGCGCAACTGGCGCTACTCGAACGCGAAATCGTGGGACGGTTGGACCGTCACATCGCTGGGAAGGTCAGTCTGTCATCCTCAACTCCGCCGCTTGTCAGCAATGGTTCATCTTCCGTGCGCAATCTCATGTGACAGAATATCATTAATTCGATCGGGGGAGAGCCGAGATGAAGAAGCTGATAGCCGGAGCCTGCTGCTTGTCCCTGTTGGTGCCGGGGCCTGCTGTGTCGCAGGCCCAGAACGACACTGCGCCCGTGACGACACCGTCTGCTCGTAACGCCGCGATATACTGCCACACGCCCGCCCCACTGCCCGAACTCGGGCTGGAAGCAGCGGTAAATCAGCAGCAACCGCCCCGTCCTTCGCCTCACCCGGCCATGGCTGTTGCTGCGGCGCCCGCTATTGCCGCAGACGGTGCCGTGCCAAGCTCGCCTCCGCCTCCACCACCCCCTCCTGTGTCCACTGGCGAGGGCGATGGAACCAGTGTCGTGGTCACCGGCAGCCGGATCAGGTCCGGGGCAGAAGCCGTCGGGTCCGATGCCAGGAGCACAATGCCTGGCTACCCGCCGCCCCCCTTTCCCCCGCGCCCGCCGCAGCCGCGTCCGCAAAGCGGGCTGCTGACGGCGGGCGAGCATGATGATTTGCTGAACCCCGAACTCTATGCCGATTATGTCCGAAAGTCCGATCTAGGCCAGCGGATGCAGGCGCTGCCGGTTCTCGACACCTCTCGCGTCCTGCGTGTCGAAGCGCGTGACAGCCGCGGCCGGGCCGTTCCTTTCATGCCGATCGAACTGCGCTGCGAGGATGGTAATTCGATTACGCTCAATTCGGTCGCCGATGGGAGCGCGGTGTTCTTCCCGGGCCTCGACCGGTTGAGTGATACGGTCTGGGTACGGGCAGGCCGCAGCGAATGGCGGATGGTGCGCCTTGCCGATGCCCCGGGCGCGCAGAGCGTCACGATCCGCAGCGACGATGCCGCCACGCCAGTGCACAAGCTCGACCTTGCGCTGGTGGTCGACGTGACCGGCTCGATGAGCGACGAGCTTCACTTCCTGCAAGCGGAACTGCGCTCGATCATCAACTCGCTCGAAGTGCGCCACACAGGCATCGATATACGCATCGCCTTCAGCTTCTACCGCGACGAGGGGGACGATTTTGTCACCCAGACGTTCGATTTCGATAGCGATGTCGCGCGGGCGCAGACCCGGCTTGCCGCCCAACAAGCCAATGGCGGCGGCGATTACGAGGAAGCCATGCAGGACGCACTCGTTCGCGCTGCACAGCTCGATTGGCGTGAGGATGCAGTGAAGTCGCTGCTGCTGATCGGCGATGCTCCGCCGCACGACGAGGACATCCCGCTGACCTGGCTCGCTGCGGAGCATCTGCGAGCGGAGCGCGTGCATGTAATCCCTGTCGGTGCTTCCGGCGTGGCCGATGTGGCCGAATACGTCATGCGAGCGATGGCCGCTGCTACCCAATCGCGCTACACCTTCCTCACCGATGACAGCGGTATTGGCAATCCTCATGCCGAGCCGGCAATCGATTGCTACCTCGTCACC
>CAYPGL010000233.1:0-3419 GCA_964410035.1 uncultured Qipengyuania sp.
AATTTCGTCCAGGCCTTCGATTTCTCGCGCCATTCCTCGGCGCCGCAATATGCCATCGGACCCGCTGATCTGGAGGAGGGACGCGAACACCTGCGGGCGGGCCGCACCGGCAATGCCCTTTCCCCACTCCACCGCGCCGCACTGAATCCGCAGACAAGCGGCGATGCGCTCAACGCGCTCGGCGTCGCTTACGCCAAGCTCGGCCGGGCAGATCTCGCCGAGCGCTATTTCATCGCCGCAACACGCGTCGATGCAGATAACGAGCGGTTTGCCGCCAATCTCGACCGGTTCTACCGCAGCGATCTCTCCCGTGATAGCCGCCTGCTGTATGCACAGCGCGAAAGGGCGCGAGAAACGCTGGCCGAACTGGCGCAGAACGATCCGGTCGAGCCTGCTGAGCCGGCAACCGACGAACGGATGGTGATGAGCGGCGGGGAAACCCACCGGATCACCATTTCGAATGCAGCAAGGTCGCAGCGCGTTAGTGTCGGGGGACCGGCGTTGATGGCCAAGTCGACGAATTCCGCATCGGCGCGCGTGCGCCTGTCGAGCGGCGAATTGCGCCAGTCGGTCAGTTCTGCCCGTCCGGCGGAAATCGTCCTGCGCACTTCGAATGATGCCGCGCAGCCGCGTATCCGCATCGTCGAAGCAGCGGCGGCAGACAACTATCCGCTGCGCGTCCGATTGGCTCCGCGCTCGGCCGCGCCCGACAAGAACTAGGTCCCCGCGATGGCCGTCGTTACGCTCTGGCTTGGCGCCTTGGGAACCCTCGCCGCCATCGGCGCAGGGCTGGACGCATTCACGCGGCGATTGCCGAACATCCTTTGCCTGGTGATGCTGGTGACCGGCCTCGGCTTCGCCTTCGCCATGGGAGGATGGACCGCGCTGGGCCTGCATTTCGCACACGCGGCGCTCGCCTTGGCGGTCGGCTACCTGCTTTTCTTGGCCGGCATTTTCGGCGGTGGTGACGGCAAGTTCTACGCGGCGGTGGCCTCCTTCTACCCGGTGTGGGAGATGCTTGGGCTGTTCGTGGCGATCACCTTCGCCGGTTTCTTTCTCGCCGTATCCTGGCTGACCCTCAAGCATGCGACCGGGCTGAAACAGCGACTAAAGGGCGATTTTGCCAAGCTGCCATACGGAGTTGCAATCGCGATCGGCGCCTTCGGTTACGCGTTCTGGATGTCGCGATGATCCAGATGCGGTCGGACGGGGAAAGACTTGTACCGGTGCCTCCGCGAAGCCGTTCGCGCACGGTCGTTGCGCTGATTACAGCCCTCACTATTCTCTTGGTGGCATGGAACATGCGGCCGGCAAACAGCGAAAGCGGGGCGGTTGTCCGCGTTTCGCTTTCGAGCGTGCCTGAAGAGCGCGTGGTGCGTTTCGGCCATGAGTTTCCGGGCAGGGATCCAACTGGGCCGAACGCGGTCCTCGACGCCGCCGGACCGGTCGTCTCAGGAGAATCTCTTAGCTCGCCAGACCGAACCGCTCCGGCACCTGCCTCTGCCTCTGCCTCTGCCTCTGCCACGCAGATCTCGAAGCAGGTCGCGCGCGACCAGCGGATGGCGAAATATGCCAAACCTGATTCAAACGGTGTCCTGCCGATCGGCTTTAGCCTGGCAGAGGGCGTCTCTTCGGTAAGTGGCGGTGTCGGCGTGCCCAAGACCATCGCGGCCGAAGGGGGCAAAGCGACCGGACTGACAATCTTCCTTATCGGTGGATCGCTAATCGAGGTCGATCGCGGAGAACTGGTCACTGCTCTCGCCCGATTGGGAGCTTCTGACAAGGTAGGCAATTTACCCGCAGCGAGCGAAAGCGGCCGTCTCTCGCTCGACCGGGTCCGGACGGCAGGACTGGACCTTCGCTATGATGCCATTCGCGACAGGCTGGTACTACGCCCCTAATCGCCGACGGCGCGCCTATTCCTTATCCCAATTGATGTGGATTTCGACACTCGCCTCGTCCACCCCTGCCGCATCGGCAATCCGCTTGCGGCTCCCCCTGACGATATCCGCGAGCGAACTCCCACTGCTCGCATCCTCTTCAGCCAGTGCGATTGCTTCGCCGAGACCGGGTGCGCCGTAGACCAGTTCGAGCTCGCTGACGCCGAGTTCTTCGGCCAGCTTCTGCATCGTTTCGTGACGGGGGCGAACCTGGTCCCCCTCCCACTTCCATAACGTCGGTTTGCTCACTCCGACTTTCTGCGCCAGTCCGCGCATAGTGTGGCCCCGGCTCACTCTCAGGCGCTTGATCCTGCTGCCTAGCGTTTCGTGGTCCACACCGTAACGATGCTCGGGGTCGTCCTCGTTCGATGCGACATCGGTGGCCGCTTCCATTTCGTCCTGGGATATCGGTTCTACAAAGCTGCAACCGTACAGTCCGTCAGCGAACCAGACGACCTTGGCGGGCACTGCGCCGCGGTTCGGTAGGACCACTTCGATCGGATCGTCGAGCGACAGTTCTGCTTCGGTCCGTACTAGCATCCCGTTCCGTGAGAGATTCAGGATTTCGGCGTCGAATGCCTTACCCGCCTGCCCTACGCCCGTATTCAGCCGCAGGACCAAGCGCGGCTGGCGGCGGTCGAGATCCATGTTGTCGTTCACCGGAACCCCTCGTTTCCTCGTTACCTCGGCAAACCCGAATGTCTTCCGAAGGCCACCCATTTCTTCCATCCCACAACTGGCCCTACGGCGCAAATTCCAAAAATCCGGTTGTCTCGGGCGTCTCGTGTATGCCGCGATGAAGAGATGCGTTCAGCGCACCGGTTGAAATGTGCGTTTGAGGTCCAGCACCGTTCCGACTAAGCGGGGCGGCTCTTCCGATTCACGAAGAGCGGAAGACCATGACCTCCACCACTTCCTCCACGCCCCTGCCACTCGGCAGAGAAGGCTGGCGCGGCGAAATAACCGCGACCCTGCAGCTGAGCTGGCCGCTGGCGGCGGCGAACCTGCTGCAGATGCTGACCTACGCAATCGATGTGATCTTCATCGCGCGGCTTGGCGAGGACCAGCTAGCCGCATCGGCGCTGGCAATCGCCCTCTTCGGGCTGGTCCTCTGGGCGCTGTCGGGCTTGACGGGTGCTGTCGCTGCCGTCGCGGCGGCGGAACTTGGCGAGCGCGCACCGGCTCTGCGGCCCGTGCGCCGTTCGGTGCGGATGGCGCTGTGGCTTTCGGTGATTTCGGGCGCGGCGGGGATCGGGCTGTGCCTGCTGCTCGGTCCGCTGATGCAAGTGACCGGGCAGGAACCGCAGATCATCGCGATGGCGCTGGAATACAACACCCTGCTCGTGTTCAGCCTCGTGCCAATGCTGTTCAACAACGTCCTCCGCAGTTTCGTGTCGACGCTCGGGCGGCCGATCTTCGCCACCGCGATCACGGCATCCGGGATATTCGTCAACGCGCTGGCGAACTATGCCTTCATCT
>CAYPGL010000234.1:0-3417 GCA_964410035.1 uncultured Qipengyuania sp.
ATATCGCGCCCGTGTTCGATGGTTCCAACTATGGACCCGCTACGATTGAGCAAGGGGAGGAAGCCGCGGAAGGTGGCGTAGCGCCCCGGTGGCTGGTCCAGAAGCTTGCCGGTTCGGGCATCGAAGGTCCCGAAGCGGATGCGCTTTTGGGCCGCGCGCCGCTCGACCTCCGCGTCAATACACTCAAGGCCGAACGCGCCACGCTTTCACTGCCGGTAGAAACGTCACATACCCATGCGCCGCACGGCCTGAGGCTCGAAGCGGGCACACAGGTCGAGCAATGGGCCGAATGGCGCGAAGGCACGGTGGAAGTGCAGGATACCGGGTCCCAGCTGGCCTGCCTCGCGGTCGGCGTGCAGCCTGGCGAGACGGTAATCGATCTGTGCGCCGGGGGAGGGGGCAAAACTCTCGCATTGGCGGCGGCGATGGACAATCTCGGGCGGCTGATCGCTTCGGATACCGATCGCAACCGACTCTCGCGCCTCGCTCCGCGAGCCGAACGAGCGGGTGCGACGAACATCGAAACGCGTTTGCTCGATCCGAAGCGGGAGTTCGAGCTACTCGCCGATCTTGAGGGGCAGGCTGATGCGGTCATGGTGGATGCACCATGTTCCGGAACCGGAACCTGGCGGCGCAATCCAGAGGCACGCTGGCGGCTCGATGAGGGCGAACTGGCGAAACTGACCGCATTGCAGGCAGAACTGATCGACCTTGCGGCAAGGCTCGTAAAGCCCGGCGGCAGGCTAATTTACGTCACCTGCTCGTTACTTGACGAGGAAGGTGCCGGGCAGTTCCAAACATTCCTGGGCAGGAATAACGCGTTCTTCGCGCAGGACATTTCTCTGCCCGCTGGCCGCAAGCGAGGGAACGGCATCCGCCTCACTCCGTATCATGAGGGTACGGACGGATTTTTCATCGCCCGTGCAGCTAGATCGTGTTAGCTTCCGGCTTATGGCTAACATCCAGCCTTCCGCGACACGTTCCTTCACGGAGACCTTAATGCGTTTTGCCCCCGCCGCCGCCGCCTTGTCACTGGCTCTTGCCATGACCGCCAGCGTAAGTGTAGGGCAGGAACGCGATCCCGATCCCCGTGCTGGCATGCTGATCGCCGAAGGGCAGGCGGCATTGCGCTCTGGAAAAACCCAAGCTGCGATCGATGCCTATGAGGCCGCGCTTGCGGTGGACCCGGGCTACACGCCGATCTTCCTCCATCTAGCCGAAGCCGCGCGGGCAGATGAACTGCAAGGGAAGGCTATCCGCTATTATCGCGAGGCGCTTGCCCGCGATCCTAACAACCTTTCCGCTATCGCAGGAGAGGGAGAGGCGCTTGCAGAGAAGGGTGCGATCGAACGGGCAAGGCTTAATCTCGCCAAGGTCCAGTCGCTATGCGGCGATAGCTGCCCCGAAACGCGCGAACTGGCCGCAGCGATTGCGGCAGGTCCGCATACCCCGGTGATGACTGCCGAGGCGAGCGTCGAGCCGCAGCCGCAAGCGAACTGAGCCTCAGACCAGATCGCGAAACTCTTCGAGAACAGCGCGGTAAACACGTTTCTTGAAAGGAACTATCAGGTCGGGCAACTTATCAGGATCGACCCATTTCCAGTCGCAGAATTCGGGCGGGTCATGCGCTTCGAGATCGATATCCTCGTCGGCGCCGGAAAATCGTCCGAGAAACCAGACCTGTTCCTGCCCGCGGTATCTGCCGCCCCACAGCTTGCCCATGAGTTCTTCCGGAAGGTCGTAACGGATCGACTCGCTCGACTGCTGGATCAGTGTGACGTGTTCGGACTTCGCCCCCGTTTCCTCGGCCAGCTCACGCAAGGCGGCTTCCTTCAGGTCTTCGCCTTCGTCGACGCCGCCCTGGGGCATCTGCCACCAATCGCCTTCCTTGTTATCGATCCGCCGACCGACGAAGACGCGTCCTTCGGCATTCACCAGCATCACGCCGACACAGGGCCGGTATCCCAATTCATTCACCTGTAACGCTCCACCATGAGTTCGACTGCGTCGAGAAAAGCGCCAAGATCCTTCTGCCCGCTGGGCATCGCCTTCCTTAGTGTCGTGAAGCCGTGTATGATCCCGGGAAATTCCAGATAGACCACCTCGGTACCCTGCTGGACGAGATGGGCCGCATACTCCCGGCCTGAATCACGCAATGGATCGAGTCCGGCGGTGCAAACGACCGTCGGTGGGGTGTTCGAACAATCGCCCACCATCGGCGTGTGGCGCGGATCGCTGGCATCGCCCGCATACTGATCTGTGAACCAAGCCATGCTCGCCGCAGTCAGAAGGAAACCTTCGGCGAAACTGCGGAAACTGGAATGCTGTGTCACATCGCTCGCGACCGGATAGATCGGCGCCTGAACGATTACCGGAACGTCGGCGGGCTCGTTCACGAGCTGGTTGGTGGTTACGATAGTGAGATTTCCGCCCGCGCTATCCCCGGTGATGACTAGACCCGTGACTTCGCGACCCAGCGCCTCCGGCGAGGATGCGATCCAGCGGGCCGCGGCCTCGCAATCGTCGGGCGCCGCGGGGAAGGGGTGTTCCGGCGCAAGTCGATATTCTACCGAAACCACCGGCAGATCGAGCCGATGCGCAATTTCGGTGCACAGCGAATTGTAAACTTCGATATCGCCGATCACGAAGCCGCCGCCGTGGATGAAGACGACACATGGACCCGCTTCACGATTCTCCTTTGAGTCATAAAGTCGCAGCGGAATTTCGCCTGCCGGACCGGGGCAGGCCAGGTCCTTAACAACCGCCAGATCGCGCGCGGGGGCCTCGGCGAGCATCCCCAGCGTCCTCATCTGCATACGACCCTCGACCGCACCGACATCTTCCACGCCCTTGCCACCCATCTGTTCGAGCATGTCGAGGAAATTGCGCACATCGTCGCGCACGAAGTGTTCGGTATCGGCCATTGTTCTCTCCAGTGAGTTTTGAAAAGGGACTTAGCGCGTTCGCATCGCTTTTCCACTCCGCTTTTTCCAGCTAGCAGAGAAACTTCATTGCGAGAGGATTGGGCGGCTCCTAGGTCGCCATTCCGATGAAACAGCGCCGTTGCGCGGCGCGCGACAAGGAATTTGACCGGATGGCAACAGCCTCCACCATGCCGCAGGACGGCGTCCCCGCCAGCCCCGAGGCCATCGTTGTGCGATTTGCCGGCGACTCGGGCGACGGCATGCAATTGACCGGGGGGCAGTTCACGCTCTCCACCGCACTTGCGGGCAACGACCTGGCGACCTTCCCGGATTTCCCTGCGGAAATTCGCGCGCCGCAGGGTACGCTGTTCGGCGTTTCGGCTTTCCAGATCAATTTTGGCAGCCGCGAGATCAACACGGCGGGCGATGCGCCCGATGTGCTGGTGGCGATGAATCCCGCAGCGCTCAAGGTGAACCTTGCCGCGTTGAAGCC
>CAYPGL010000235.1:0-3405 GCA_964410035.1 uncultured Qipengyuania sp.
CAGGCCGAGGTTCGACCAGGCGAACATCGCCACGAAATGCGCGGCGGCGAAGGCAAGTACCAGGTAATAGGCAAGATCCTCCATCGCGCCGGCCATCATCTTCACGAGGCCGCGGTGATCGTCGATCGTACCGGCGGCCTTGCCATAGGCCCAGCCCGCAAGGAGGAAGAGCAGGAAGAAGCCTGCAACAAGGCTCTGGTAGAAAGGCGTCAGCCGCGCTTCCGCCGAAGCGGTCTCGTCGATCAGCGGCGTGCCCGGACCGAGCGTGAAGAATAGCCAGAGGCCGACGACGAAGAGCACAGCTAGGCCGGCCCATCGCAATCCCTTGCTCTCCGCAGCCGAAAGCGCGCGGTCCCCATCGGCGACTTCGCCCTGTTGTTCCGGCGATACCGCCTTGCCCGCCATGGAGGGGTTCCAAGGCCCAAGGCGGGGTTCGATCATCTTGTCGGTCACGAACCAGATCACCGGCAAGAAGACGAAAGTCATCGCGGCGATGAAATACCAGTTGCCCGCGATATTGGCCGTGAAATCTCCGAATACCGTTTCGACGCTTGCTTCGGTGATGCCGAAGAGCAGCGCGTCCAGCTGGCCGGGCAGCAGATTGGCCGAAAACCCGCCCGATACGCCCGCAAATGCAGCGGCGATACCCGCAACCGGATGGCGTCCGGCGGCATGGAAAATGATCCCGGCCAGCGGAATCAGGACCACGTAAGCGGCATCGGCGGCGAGATTACCCATCATACCGACGAAGGCAACGATGGGCGTGAGCAGGTATATCGGCGCATTCCGCACGCCCGCACGCATGGCGGTGCCGAAAAGCCCCGCACGCTCGGCAACCCCTGCACCCAGCATCACGACCAGCACATAGCCGAGCGGGTGGAAGTGGGTGAATGTCTGCGGCATTTCGACCCAGAGCCGCGCGATGTTCTCCGCGCTCAGCAGGCTCTGTGCAGTGATGATGGTGGCGGCCCCGGTGTCGGCATCCACTTCGGTGGGGTGCGCGGCGGAGAGCCCGGTTAGCGACGCGACGATGGAGATGACCACCAATATCGCGATCAGCCAGAAGAACAGGAAGACAGGATCGGGCAGCTTGTTGCCGCTTCTTTCGATCCAGCCGAGAATGCCGCTCTGCGTGCCCGAACTTGCCTGTGCTTCTGCCATGGAAATCCCGATCACCTCAACTTTTGTTAGTGTTCGGGGTATCTCATCCCCAATCCTGTCTGTCGATCTCCTTAACAGCCCTGTCCACCGAGGCTAGACCCCCGGCGATGGCCAAGCTCTATTTCTATTATGCCAGCATGAATGCGGGGAAAAGCTCGACGCTGCTCCAGACTGCCTTCAACTATGGCGAGCGGGGAATGAAGGTCTCGCTCTGGACCGCGGCGCTGGACGATCGGCCCGGATTCGGTGCGATATCCAGCCGGATCGGACTTGCGAGCGATGCCCATCGCTTCGAAGCCGATACCGATATCGAAGCGCGCGTGTTGGAGGAGCATGGCGAGACCACACTCGCCTGCGTGCTGGTCGACGAAGCGCAGTTCCTCACACGCGATCAGGTCTGGCAGTTGGCCCGGCTGGCGGACGATGCTGGCATCCCGGTGCTGTGTTACGGACTGCGGACCGACTTCCAGGGCGAACTCTTTCCCGGATCGGCGGCACTACTAGGAATTGCGGACGCATTGGTCGAAATGAAGGCCGTGTGCGATTGCGGCCGCAAGGCCACGATGAACCTGCGTGTCGATGCGAACGGCAGGGCGGTCAGCGAAGGCGCGCAGACCGAAATCGGCGGAAATGACCGCTATGTCGCCATGTGCCGCAGGCATTTTTCCGAGGCGCTGACCCGCTAGAGGGTGCGTCCAGCCACTCGCCTTCCTACATAGCCCGATATGCTCGACACACTGACCCTCGCGGCGATCCTGATCCCGTGCCTCATCATTGCAATCGTCTTTCATGAAGTGGCGCATGGCTGGACCGCGTTGGCGCTGGGCGACACCACTGCGCGAGACATGGGACGGCTGACGCTCAACCCAATCAGGCATGTCGATCCCATCGGGACATTGCTCGTACCGGGCGCGCTGGCGCTGTTCGGCGGGCCGATCTTCGGCTGGGCCAAGCCGGTGCCCGTCAATGCGCGCCGGCTCGACAACCCCCGTTACGGCATGATGGCCGTTGCCGCTGCAGGCCCAGGGACCAATATCGTTCTCGCGCTGGTCGGTGCCATCATCTTCGGGATGCTGGCGGGCTTTGCGACGACGTGGGGCGTTGCGCTCCCCGGCTGGATGTTGACCGCATTCGGTTCTTTCATCGTCATCAACGTCTTCCTTGCCCTGTTCAACATGCTGCCGATCCCGCCGTTCGATGGATCGCATATCGTCGGCGGGCTGATGCCGCGCCGCTGGGCCCACCACTGGCAGAAGCTTCAGGCCATGGGCATGTTGCTACTCGCCGTCCTAATCGCGGCGACCTGGGCCTTTCCCGATGCGCGCTGGATCGAGAACACGCTCTTTCCGCCGGTCGAATGGATGACGGGCCTGTTCTATTCCGTCGCCGCCGGGATCGAGGATTTCATCACGTGAGCGAGCGCAGTAAACCCGCACCTCACGGCTGGCTGCTGCTCGACAAGCCCCGCGGGCTCGGTTCGACTCAGGCCGTTGGGCTGGTAAAGCGCGTGCTCCGGCAGGGCGGTTACGCGAAGACCAAGGTCGGCCATGGCGGAACGCTGGACCCGCTCGCGGAGGGCGTACTGCCGATTGCGCTGGGCGAAGCGACCAAGCTGGCCGGACGAATGCTGGACAGCGACAAGATCTACGAATTCTCCATCCAGTTCGGGGAGCAGACCGACACGCTCGATACCGAAGGGGAGGTCGTCCACCGCAGCGACCGCCGTCCGCCCATGGCCGCCATCGCCGCCGTGCTCGAACATTTCTCGGGACAGATCGAGCAGGCCCCGCCCGCATTCTCCGCAATCAAGGTCAATGGCAAGCGCGCCTACGATCTCGCTCGGGCAGGCGAAGAGGTGGAGATGAAGACCCGCACGGTGATCATTCACGATCTCCGCCTGCTGGCCGAGCGCGAGGATGTTGCCCTGCGCTCCAGCTTCGCCACAACGTCCGGCAGGCCGGATCCCTACGACCCGCAGGCTCCGCTCGAACTGGCGGACAGCGTGACCCTGGTCGCGCGCGTCTCCAAGGGCACCTACATCCGTTCTCTGGCACGGGACATCGCACGCGCCCTTGGTACGGTGGGCCATGTCACCTATCTCAGACGGGTAAAGGCTGGCCCGTTCCGCGAGGATCAGGCGATTTCGCTGGACTCGGCAGAGGAAATCGCTAAGGGCGCGCCCATCGAAAACCTTCTCCTGCCGCTAGAGGCTGGACTGGACGACATCCCGGTCCTTCCCCTTGA
>CAYPGL010000236.1:0-3401 GCA_964410035.1 uncultured Qipengyuania sp.
CATTCGTAATGATGGGGTCAGGTGTTCGAGTCACCTAAGCGGCACCACCCCTTTCAATAGGCAAATCCAGAGAGTTAAGTGGAACGTCTGTTCGGCTGGGCACGTGTTAGGGCCCTGCTTGGGGCGCTTTGGAATGGCAATGTGAGCGATGGCCCCGCTCTACGACGCGCACGTGGTTGAGCACCCGAGGACGAAAGCCCTTCCGCTGTTCCCAACTTGGTAGGTGGGCTACCGGAGTGCCGAGCCCGCTCGCCTAACGACCTTTTTATTAGCGAACGATCGCCGGATGCTCTGTCGCTTCCGGAGCGGAGAAGTTGAGACAATCTCGCTCGAAGAGATTCTTCAATCGTCGAGGCTACAGTGGTCGTTAACTGAACCGTGGCCATCTCCAGCAGTCGACTAAGTATTTTCCTAAGGAGAGCGCTTAACCTTATTCCGGCTTCTAGGTTGTAGTATTGCTCAGAGAAAAAGGGTCTGACAATGCTACCGTTTGTGAAGGACGACATTCGCCGCGTCGCGGTTCTGCGCGACCTGAAGCTCCTCGATACACCGCCGCAGCCTACCTTCGATCGCATCACCCGTCTTTGCGCGGATATGTTCGGTTCCCGTTTTTCGCTGCTGACACTCATCGACAAGCACCGGCAATGGTTCCTCTCGGCCGAAGGCGTGGACCTCAAGGAAACTACTCGCGAGCATTCGTTTTGCAATCATGTGATTGCAAGTGGAACCCCTCTCGCCGTCGAAGACGCAGCGAAAGATGCTCGTTTTGCTTCCAATCCCTATGTCACAGGCGCGCCCCACATCAGCTCTTATCTCGGGCAACCGGTTCGTGGGCCGCAAGGCTATCTGCTGGGAGCGCTTTGCATAGCCGATGATCAGCCCCGCATGTTCAGCGAAGAAGATCTCGCACGAATGGAGGTCTTTGCCTCAGTGGTAGAGGATCTGATCCGAGCCCATGACGAAAGCGCCGCGGCCGCTAGGCTCAACAAACTCCTATGGAAAGAAACCAGTGCGCTGAAGAAGAGTAGCCAGCTGCTGAGGCAAGCCGAAAAGGTGGGCGGCATCGGCGCTTGGGAGCTGAGTCTGGAGGCCCAGACCTTACGATTCTCGGACCAGATGTATGCGCTCTCCGGTCTTCGGCCCAACGAGACGATCGATACAAAGAGGGCTCTGGAATTCTATGCTGCGGAAGACCGTCCCCGCATTGACGAAGCCATTCGGCAGGCGGCGCTTCAGGGAGTGCCTTTCGATTATGAGGCCGACTTCTTCACAGCAGACGGACCGGTTCGCCGCATACGATGCGTTGGGGAAAGACTGGATGGAAATGAAGACAGCTCTCCCCGCGTGGTCGGAGTGGTCCAGGACATTTCAGATGCCCACCATGCTAATCTCGCCCTGAAGCGCGCCGCGGACTACGACAGCTTAACCAATCTATATAATAGGCATGCATTCGACAGGAGCCTGCAGGAAAAAATCCAGGAGCACCGCCGGACTAAACAGAAGGTATCTTTGATTTTGCTGGACCTGGACGGCTTCAAGGACATCAACGACACTTTCGGTCACGTCATTGGTGATGTGGTACTGGAGGAGCTAAGCGCACGCGTGCTCAAGGCCGTGGACGAGGGTGCCGTTCTCGCCCGATGGGGCGGCGACGAGTTCGCCTTACTTCCCCCGGTCGGCTCCTCGCTTCAGGAAGTCACCGCTCTTTCAGAAGCCGTATTGACTGCCATTGGTGAACAGGTGGAGATATCAGGGCATAAGCTGCAGCTGAGCGGAACTGCAGGAGTGGCCTGGTTCGAAGAGGGGATGGCGGCAAGAGAACTTATCCGGCGGGCCGACCTTGCCCTCTACGAGGGAAAGAGGCGTGAGCGGAGCGCGATCCACTACTACCATCCCTCGCTAGAACACCAAAACCAAACCCGCCAGATGGCGATTGCGGAGGTACGAGCGGCGCTAGATGAAGAGCGAGTATTTGCCGCGTATCAGCCGATCGTGGACCTTGCAGACGGAAGCGTGGTGGGCTTCGAAAGCCTGATGCGTCTTAACACCCGTTCCAAGGGGCGTCTAACAGCCACCCAAGTGCTTCCTGCGTTGTTGGACCCCATTCTATCGCGGGAAATCACCGAGACTATGCTTCGCTCTGTCTGTGCCGACATAGCCATCTTGCAGAAGGCGCAGCCCAATCTAAATTTTGTAAGCGTGAACGTGGCGGAAGCCGATCTCCTGAGCCGCGGCTTCGCACAGAAGCTTTTGTCCTCTCTGTCGACAGCTGGGACGCCCACGGAGCAAATCACGCTCGAGATCACCGAGACCATGTTGCTGGTGAACGACAATGGTACTGTTCGAGACGTACTCACCCAGCTTCACAGCGCCGGGGTTGCTATCGCACTAGATGATTTCGGCACTGGATTCTCTTCTCTGTCCCACCTTCGCGACTTTCCGATAGATAAGGTGAAGATCGACTGCAGTTTCGTTCAAGCCATGACCGGCGATTGGCAGGCACGCGCGATCGTACAGGCGCTGATCGCAATGGCGAAGAACATGGGCATTCAGATCATCGCGGAGGGCGTCGAAACAGAGGAGCAGCGACAGTTGCTCAAGCAAATGGGATGTGGATTTGGGCAAGGCTTCCTGTTCAGCCCAGCTATGGATTTGGGCAGTGTGACCTTGGGGCGTCTAAAAAGCGCTGAAGTATGCGGCGAAAGAGCGCGATCCGCAGCGTAGCCGCTCTAGACCACGGGAGATCTCGTTGTTCTCTGCAAAGCTAGTCTCGATCCGAGGAGCTGGATATAACTGACACCCGACCCATGACCGGGGGTCTTCGGCGAAAAAGGCATCGTATGAACGACGGCGGGTGGGAAGGGCCATTACGTGTCGGAGTGGTCGAATTGGTGCGCGAAACGGACCCGCAACTTTCGTCAGGCGCGCTCTGAGGGCTTCGGGGCCAGTTTCAGTCAGCCGCTTTTAATGGATTTATTTTGATTGATTTACTCGAAAAGCGCACCCTTCGATAAGAACTACATTGCCGATATGAGATCTCAGAACCTAAGCAGCCGTTCCGCGCGGAGACGAGGTGTACCATTCTGAGGCAGGGACACAGAAATCGAAGGTACGATATCGACTGCGTGTTGCGATGTTCCTCTACCCATGATTATAACTTGGAATTAACCAACAGCAGAGTCTCCAGCCTTTTTTCAATGTCAGATGATATCGAGCCTCTTGAGCCTACATTATGGTTCTTGCAGATAGAGAAGCTCCTCGTCTGCGCGAGCTCAGTTGGCGAGGAACAGCCTGATGCTATGCTGCGCCGAGCGTTGCAACTCACGCAGCTCGCTCCGCGTCCTTTGAGGGATACGGTTCGGACATTTACGGACGAAGAGTCCATCGAGAGAATGCTGGAC
>CAYPGL010000237.1:0-3387 GCA_964410035.1 uncultured Qipengyuania sp.
AGTCGATCATCCGCACCGGAAAGCTGGCCGTGAACCTTGATGCGAAAACCGTCGAAGTCGATGGCGCCCGCGTGCATCTCACGGGCAAGGAATATGCCATGCTGGAGCTGTTGAGCCTGCGCAAGGGCACCACGCTGACGAAGGAAATGTTCCTCAACCACCTTTACGGCGGAATGGACGAACCCGAACTCAAGATCATCGACGTATTCATCTGCAAGCTGCGCAAGAAGTTGAGCCATGCCTGTGGTGGAGAGAATTACATCGAAACCGTCTGGGGCCGCGGCTACGTGCTTCGCGACCAAGACGACGAAGAGGCGGAAGCCGCCTGATACCTATTTCTCCTTGGACGGACGGCAAAACGCCCGGCAGCTTCGGCTTCCGGGCGTTTTGTTTTGCCTCAGCCCTCCCCTAGCCTCGCAAGATCGAGCCCGCTTGGTTCCTGAAAGATGCGTAATCCGAACTCCGGCAGGATTGCGATCAGGTGGTCGAAAACATCGGCCTGTATCGCCTCGTATTCAGACCAGACAACCGTATCGGTGAAACAATAGATTTCGATCGGCAGTCCCTGCGGCCCGGGCGGCAGTTGACGCACCATCAGAGTGAACCCTTCGCCAGCGATCCGCGTATGGCTCTTCAGATACGCGATAACATAGGCTCGCAGGGTTCCGATATTAGTTATTCGGCGAGCATTGATCTGGTCGCAATCGCTCGACAGCTCATGCCGATTCCACGCAGCGATCTCCTCCTGCTTGCGCAGAAGATAATCGTCCAGCAGGCGAAAACGCCTGAGACCCCCGACTTCCTCGTCGCTCAGGAAACGGACCGAGTTTTGGTCCATCACGAGGCTGCGCTTGATCCGCCGCCCGCCACTTTCGCTCATGCCGCGCCAATTGCGATAACTGTCGGCGATCAGCCGGTGGGTCGGGATTGTGGTAATGGTCTTGTCGAAATTCTGCACCTTCACTGTATGCAACGCGATGTCGATCACATCGCCATCGGCATTCATGCTCGGCATCTCGATCCAGTCGCCCACGCGCAGCATGTCGTTGCTAGTCAGCTGGACGCTCGCGACGAGGCTGAGGATGGTATCTTTGAAAACCAGCAGCAGGACCGCGGCCATAGCGCCGAGACCGGAGAGCAGGAGAAGGGGCGACTGTTCGATCAGCACCGCGATCATCAGGATAGCTGCACCGCAGAAGATCACGATCTTGAGGACCTGGATATACCCCTTGATCGGGCGGCTGCGCGCCTCGGGCCGGCGCGCATAAAGCTCGTTGGCGTAATTCAGGGCCCAGTTCATCGCCATGGCGACGGAGAAGATGATTGAGGCCCGCACCACATTGACGGTGATCGTCACCACTTCCTCGGGCATATGCGGCACAAGCTGGATACCGCGCGAGACAATCAGCAAGGGGATAAGCGTGGCGAGCCAGGCCGCTGCGCGGTCGGCCGTGTCGCTGCGCGCGTCGAGATAGGGTCTGGCCAGTCGCAGCAGCACCCGCTTGATCAGCCAGTTGGCCAGCAACGCAAGCAGGACGAGGCCGGCCAGCGCGATCAGCGACTGGAGCCAGAGGGCGAGCTGCGAATAATCGTCGAGGAGCGTCTGCATATCGCCGCTGCGCCTAGCGACAACTGGCCGCTCCGCTCAACCCCCGCCCCTCTGGACATCGCGGCAATTCTCGGCATAGGCGCGGCGGCATGTCAGCATTCAAGGAAGGCGATCCGACCACTCTCAACCGGCTCTACGGTCGCAGCCAGGGCAAACCCTTGCGGAGCGGCCAGCAGGAACTGGTCGACAAGCTTCTGCCCCAGATCGCCGTGCCGCAGGAAGGTCCGGTCACGTCGGAAACTCTGTTCGGCTTCGACCGCCCGCTGCATTTCGAGATCGGCTTCGGCGGGGGCGAGCACCTTGCCTATCGCGCCGATCTGCTGCCCGATCACGGTTTCATCGGGGCCGAACCCTTCTTAAACGGCGTGGCCCAGGCGCTGGGCCATGTGCGCGACGGCGGATTGGCGAACGTGCGCATACATCATGGCGATGCGTTAGAGGCGCTGGCCCGCGTGCCCGATGGCGGCCTCAGCATGCTCTACCTGCTCCATCCCGATCCCTGGCCCAAGAACAAGCATGCCAAGCGCCGGATGATGAACGACGGACCGGTACGCATGATCGCCGACAAGCTGAAGCCCGGCGGCGAGTTTCGTTTCGGAACGGATCACGCCGTCTACTTGCGTCATGCGCTGATGGTGATGCGCCGGTTCTCTGCCGAATTCAAATGGGTAGTGGAGGACCGGCACAGCTGGGAGAACCGGCCCTCCGGCTGGTGCGAAACGCGCTACGAACACAAGGCGCGCCACACCTATGGCCATGAGGTGTGGTATTTCCGGTTCCGGCGCAAATAGGTTTCGGAACGGGACCGGGTTGCGGCGATTGAGTGGGTGAACCCCAGTCCGGAGCCCCTCCCCGTGATCACCACCACCAACCCCGCAACCGGCGAGACGATCGCCACCTACGAAACCCTCGACGACAACGGGATCGACACGAAGCTCGAGACGGCGACGCGCGCCTATCGGGAATGGCGTGACACCTCGCTTGACGCACGCACGAAGGTGCTCTCCGCGCTCGGCGATCTTTACGAGGCGAACACGGAAGATCTCGCTCGTCAGGCCGTGACAGAGATGGGCAAGCCGATCACGCAGGCACGTAGCGAAATTGCGAAATGCGCGAGCCTGCTTCGTTATTACGCCGAACACGGGCCGCCAATGCTCGATTCGAAATTCTGGGATCTCTCTGACGGTGGCCGCGCCGAAGGGCGCTGGCTGCCACAGGGGCCGGTGCTGGCGGTGATGCCGTGGAACTTCCCCTACTGGCAGGTCATCCGTTTTCTCGCTCCCACGATTCTTGCAGGCAATGTCGGCGTGCTGAAACACGCCAGCATCGTGCAGGGCGTGGCGCAGCGGATGGAGGAACTGGTGCTGGAAGCCGGCGGTCCGGAAGGGCTGTTCCAGAACCTGTGCGTGTCCTCTGACCCGATCGGCGGCATTATCGCCGATACCCGCATCGTCGCCGCAACGCTCACCGGCAGCGAAGGAGCAGGCAGCGCGGTGGCGCAGCAGGCAGGCAAGTATTTGAAGAAGGTCGTGCTCGAGCTAGGCGGTAGCGATCCCTTCATCGTCATGCCATCGGCCGATCTCGACCAGGCGGTTGAGGGCGCGGTGACCGCACGCATCCAGAACAATGGCCAGTCTTGCATCTGCGGCAAGCGCACCATCGTGCACGCCGAAATCTATAACGATTTTTCTGATAGGTTCAGCGCCGCGCTTCAGGACGTGAAGCTCGGCGATCCGATGGAGGATGATACCGGCCTCGGCCCGCTTTCGAGCGAAGGT
>CAYPGL010000238.1:0-3380 GCA_964410035.1 uncultured Qipengyuania sp.
TATGGCGCGCGCGACACGCTGTTTGCCAGCGCTGCCGCAGGGACAGGCAATGACGACGTGTTCTTCGGCCTGACTTCCTCCTGGTACGATACCGATGGATTTTCCGCCGCCGCATCGGGGACGGAAGCCGACGGCTCGCAGCAATTCGCCATCGGCTCGACCGCCTTCGTCGACCTGACGCCGAGCCTGGAAGCCTTCGCCCACGCCAATTTTGCCGAGGGCGAGGTGGAGATCGACGGCTTCTCCTCCACCGATTTCAGCCCTGCCGATAGCGACGATATGCAGAAAACCACGCGCTATTGGGGCGACGTGGGCCTTGCCTATTACGGCAACGACCTGACCTTGCGCGCGGCCTATAGCCTGTCGGACACGGAACGTAGCAATCGCGACGGGGGCGGCGCGGAGACCTTCGGCAGCGACGGCCATTCGGAGCGGCTCTCGCTGCGCGGCGAATACCGCTTGCTCGGCGGCCTCTCGCTGGCGTTTGGCGGCGATCACGAATGGACCAGCTTCGTCACCAGTTTTGACAATGCTGCCGAAACGGAAATCAGCGGCGCCTATGCGCAGCTCGGCTGGGTCATGGGCAATCTCGCCGCGCATGCCGGCGCGCGCGTGGACGACCACGAACTGTTCGGTTCGCAGACCAGTTTCGGCGGCGATCTGAGCTATGGTCTCGCAGGAGACTGGCGTGTGCGCGCGAGTGTCGGCGAAGGCTTCAAGGCACCTACGCTTTACCAGCTGCTCTCCTTCTACGGGAACGAGGACCTTCAGCCCGAGGAAAGCACTAGCTTCGATCTGGGTGTGGAGAAAGGCCAGCGCGGATCCGGCCTGCATCTCGCCCTCACCGGCTTTCGCCGCGACAGCGACAATCTGATCGGCTTCGGCTTTACCTCCGACCGGCCGTGGGGCGTCTATCTCAACACGGCGCAGGCACGCGCGCAGGGTATCGAGGCCGAGGCGGGCATCGACCTGGCACCCGGCCTGCGCCTTGCGGGCATCTACTCCTATGTCGAGGCGGAAGACCGCATGACCGGACTAGATCTTGCACGGCGGCCTGCCCATTTCGGGACGATCTATGCCGATTGGGAAAGCAGCTTTGGCCTCGGCCTGGGCGCGGACCTCCGCATCGTCGGCCCGAGCTGGGACAATGCCGCGAACACCGACCGGCTGGCCGGA
Source organism: uncultured Qipengyuania sp. (assembly GCA_964410035.1). Taxonomy (GTDB): domain Bacteria; phylum Pseudomonadota; class Alphaproteobacteria; order Sphingomonadales; family Sphingomonadaceae; genus Qipengyuania. The sequence continues at coordinate 1,177 of CAYPGL010000238.1, forward strand.
TACGAACTGCTCGGTGTGCGCGCCTCCTTCGGTGTCGGCGACAATCTGGAGCTGTTCGGACGCGTTGAGAACGTCTTTGACACCGAATACCAGACAGTCGCCGGTTATGGCACCGCTGGGCGCGGCGTCTTCGGCGGAATACGGGCGAAGCTGTGATCCGCCTGCTGCCCGTTCTGGCCTTGCTGCTTGCCGGTTGTGCGGGGGCGGGGGCGGGGCCGGGGCGCGGTTCTCCGGACGATCGACCGACGGTCGTCAGCCTCAACCCCTGCACCGACGCGATCCTCGCAGAGGTCGCGGAGCCGGGCCAGTTGCTGGCGATTTCGCACTACAGCAAGGACCCGCGGGCAAGTTCGATGTCGGCGGAGGACGCTGCGCGCTTTCCCGCTACCGGGGGCACCGTCGAGGAAGTGCTCGCCCTTGATCCCGATGTGGTCGTGGCGAGCACATTCATCGCGCCCGCTACCCGTGCCGCGCTGGAGGATCTGGGCCTGCGGGTGGTGACCTTCGGGGGCACTGCTGATGTCGCGTCCAGTATTGCACAGATCCGCGAACTCGCTGCACTGCTGCGGAACGCCGAAAGGGGTGAGGTTCTGGTAGAGCGGATCGAACTCGCCCTTTCGGAAGTGGCGGACACCGCAGAGCCTGTCGAAGCAGCATTGTGGCAACCGGGCGGTATCGTGCCCGGTGAAGCCTCGCTGGTGAGCGACATTCTGCAGCGCACGGGTTTCGCCAGCTATACCGCCGCGCGCGGCATGCAACAGGCGGACTATCTCTCGCTCGAACAGGTGGTTGCCGATCCGCCGCAGGTGCTGCTGGTCGCCGGGAGCGAGGCGGGCCAGAGGCATCCGGTGCTGGATGGGATCGACGGGATGGCGAGGGCCGACTTCGACACGCGCCTCATCTATTGCGGCGGCCCGACTATTATCCGCGCTGCCCGGCGGCTGAAGACGATCAGGGATACGGTATCGTGAACCGCGCGACGCGTGTTTTCGCCCTGCTCCTCTCGCTGGCCCTGCCGCTTTCTCTCCTGGCCGGCCGTGTGTGGCTGAACCCGGCGACCACTCCCAATGCCGCGCTGATCCTCGGCGAGCTACGCCTCCCGCGCGCAGTGCTCGCAGTCATCGTGGGCGGGGGACTGGGTGCGGCTGGCGCTGCGATGCAGGGGTATCTCCGCAATCCGCTGGCCGATCCCGGCCTGTTCGGCATCGCTCCCGGTGCCGCGCTGGGCGCGGTGGTCGCGCTCTGGTTCGGCTATACGGCGAGCGCGTGGCTGCTGCCGCTCTTCGCGCTGATCGGCGCAGGCGGGGCCATGGGACTGCTGGCTGCGATTGCCGGGCGGACGGGCGGGATTGCCTTGTTCACGCTCGCGGGCCTGATGGTGGCGAGCCTTGCCGGAGCATTGACCGCGCTCGCCATCAGCATGGCGCCGAATGCCTTCGCCATGAGCGAGATCGTGTTGTGGCTCAACGGCGCCCTGACCGACCGCAGTTGGCGCGAGGTCTGGCTCGCGGGGCCGCTGGTGGCGCTCGGCGTGCTGCTGCTCTGGCGAACCGGCCGTTCGCTCGATGCGCTCACTCTGGGCGAGCCGGTTGCGCGGTCGCTGGGGATCGACACTTCGCGCCTGCTCTGGTTGCTCATTCTCGGCATCGGCCTGACCGTCGGAGCCAGCGTAGCCGTGGCCGGCATCATCGGTTTCGTGGGCCTAATCGTTCCCCACCTCGTCCGCCCTCTGACCGATCGCAGGCCTTCGCAGCTGATCGTCCCGAGCGCACTAGCCGGAGCACTGCTCGTGCTCGTCGCCGACAGCCTCGTGCGCATTCTACCTCTGGTCACCGAACTGCGCCTCGGAATCGCGCTCAGCCTGCTCGGCGCCCCGTTCTTCCTCTGGTTGTTGCTGCGGATGCGCAGGGGGCTCGCATGATGCTGGAGACCTCAGGATTGACGGTCGGCAGCCGCATCGAAGCCATTTCGCTTGCGCTCGAACCCGGCACCATCACCGCGATATGCGGTCCGAATGGCGCGGGAAAGTCCACGCTACTCGAAGCAATGGCGGGCCTGTTGTCACCGGACAGCGGGACGGTTTTACTAGGTGGAACCGACCTTACACAAATCAAACCGCGCGAACGGGCGAAACGGCTCGGCTATCTCCCGCAGGCACATGAAATCGCCTGGGACGTTTCGGTTCGCAGCCTCGTTGCGCTGGG
>CAYPGL010000239.1:0-3378 GCA_964410035.1 uncultured Qipengyuania sp.
GTCTCCAGCGAAACGGAAATGGCAAGCCATGTAGCGACCGCAAGCATGATGACGAGCGCCGCCATGGTCGCAATGACCGTCCATTTGGCGACCGGGTTATCCAGCCCTTCGGAATCGTCCATGCTCATCGGAAAATCTTTCGCCTAGTGCACTCGTGCACCGTGAAATGCGTGAAGTCCGTATCAGGTCCGGCCGATGCTTGAATACTCGAGACCCAATGCTCGCACGTCGTCAGGACGGTAGATATTGCGCAAGTCCACGAGGACGGGGGCATTTGCGAGGTCCTTGATCCGCTTCAGGTCGAGTGCGCGAAACACATCCCATTCGGTGACGATCGCGATGGCATCGGCACCTTCGATTGCAGCATAGGGTTCGTCTACCATCGTCACTTCAGGCATCAGCGGTTTCGCCAGTTCCATGCCCTCGGGATCGAAGGCAACGACTTCCACCCCTGCATCGGTTAGCGTCTGCGCGACCGCAATTGCAGGGGAATCGCGCATATCGTCGGTATTGGGTTTGAAGGTAAGACCGAGGAGCGCAACCTTCTTGCCGCGGGCCGCTTCGGCACCGCCCAGCGCATCGAGGACCTTGCGGCCCATGGCCCGCTTGCGGCTGTCGTTCGCCTTGACCACCGCTTCCACGATCCGGGTCGGGCTGTCGTAATCCTCGGCAGTCTTGAGCAGGGCCAGCGTGTCCTTCGGAAAGCATGAACCGCCGTAACCGGGCCCTGCGTGAAGGAATTTGGAGCCTATCCGGTTGTCCATCCCGATGCCGCGCGAGACGTCCTGCACATTCGCTCCCACTTTCTCGCAGAGATCGGCCATCTCGTTGATGAACGTGATCTTGGTCGCGAGAAAGGCGTTGGCGGCGTATTTGATCAGTTCGCTCGTGCGCCTTCCAGTGAACAGGATCGGCGATTCATTGAGGAAAAGCGGACGGTAGACTTCGCGCATGACTTCGCGGCCGAACTCGTCCTCTGCACCGATAACGATGCGGTCGGGGCGCTTGAAATCGCTGATGGCCGCGCCTTCGCGCAGGAACTCAGGGTTCGACACCACGGCGAACCGATGCGACGTGCCGCTATCGGTAAGGATACGCTCGACCTCGTCGCCCGTCCCGACCGGAACCGTGGACTTGGTGACAATCACTGCATCATTGGAAAGGCTCTCGCCGATTTCTTTCGCCACCGCATACACGTAAGACAGATCCGCATGGCCGTCGCCCCGCCGGCTGGGCGTGCCGACGGCGATGAAAATGGCATCGGCTCCTTCGATCCCTTCGGCGAGACTTGTGGTGAAAGTCAGCCGGCCCGCATCTACATTCGAGGCAACCAGTTCAGCCAGGCCGGGCTCGTAAATCGGCATGATGCCATCGTGCAGCCGGTCGATCTTCGCCTGGTCCTTGTCGATACAGACAACATCATGGCCGAAATCGGCGAAACAAGCGCCCGATACGAGCCCGACGTAGCCCGAACCCACCATTGCGATCTTCATTTATGCATCTCTCTTTTCGATTGCGATTTCGCCGTCCTTGTCCGCGATGGCCTGTATGGTGCGCCGGTTGGTCCCTTCAAGTACCAGGGCGGTAAGCCGACCAGTCCGAAAGGCCCCCGTATCAATCCCGATCCGGTGCTCGCGATGTTCCATTTCCTCGAAGATTGTGTGGCCATGCACGACGACGTGGCTGAAAGCCTCTTCGTGTTTCAGAAAACGTTCGCGAATCCAGCGCAGGTCGGAGGGCTTTTGCTCGTCCAATCCCAGTTTTGGGTTGATACCTGCATGAACGAAAACATAGTCGCCGATCACGATCATGTCTTCGAAGGAGGCGAGGAATTGGCGGTCCTTTTTAGGGACAGCCGCCTCCAGGGCCTCCTGCAATTCGCCCATTTTCATTCGCGAATAGGTTTTCCGGTCCAGCCCATAGCTGAGTATGGTTTCCTTCCCGCCATGCTTGAGGAAATGGCGCAGTATTTCGCGATCTTCGAAGCTTTGCAGAAACATCTCTTCATGATTTCCGGCAAGGTACCGCACCTTGCGGCCTTCGCCCCATTTCCTCGCGGACTTCACTACTCCGGCGCTGTCAGGCCCGCGGTCAACAAGGTCGCCCAGAAGAATGACGGTCGTTTCACCAGGTGGCTGGGCAGCATCGTCATCTTCTATGGCGTCCCGAAGCGCCCTGAACAGGTCCAGCCGGCCGTGTATGTCCCCGATGACATAGAGACGCTCACCATCCGGAACTCGTGCGTTTTTCTGGGACGCCGTGCCGGACGCAAATAGACGGCGGATGCTTTCGAACATGGTTTGGGTACAGGTATCTTTCGAGGGTTTGCGAGCGCTTAGGCCACCGCGCCGCGAGCGGCAAGCCGCGGGAGGTAGGTAAGCCGCCTTCGCAGTTGCACAATAGTCACGCTATTTGTTGCAATAGCGAAAACTTGGTGCGGCGATCTTGCGTGTGAGATCCATTTCCTGCACGTTCATTACGAATTCGATCGAGGATCCCTTCAAAAATCGGGACCCGGCGGATGCGCAGGTGGGACGAAGCACCAAACCGAACTTAAGGAGTTCGCAAATGCTCACGTCCTTTCATGGCATGATTGCCGTTTCACTCGCCCTGGCCGGTTCCGGCGTCGCTTTGCCTGCAGTGGCAAGCGCGCAAGAAGAAGACAGCGGTCCGATCACAGTTTCCGCCAATGCCGCTCTGACCACCGACTACCGCTTCCGCGGTGTGTCGCTTTCGGGAGGTGATCCGGCAATTCAGGGCGGAGTTGATGTCGCTCACGAAAGTGGTTTCTACGTAGGCACCTGGGCATCGTCTATCGACGGCGGAGACGCATATGGGGAAATGGAGTTCGACATTTATGCAGGCTGGTCGGGCGATGTCTCGGACGGCGTCGCGGTCGATGTGGGAGTACTCTACTACGCCTATCCCACCGAGGAATTGGGTCTCGATACCGACTATTGGGAGCCTTACGCTTCGGTCGGCTTTACTCTCGGCCCTGCGGAAGCAACTGTAGGCGCGGCCTACGCCTTCGAACAGGATTCGCTGGGCGGTGACGACAATCTCTACGTCTACACCGACCTCGGGTACGCGCTGCCTTCGACGCCCATCTCTTTCTCGGCGCATCTGGGTTACACGGACGGCGCTCTTGCTCCGCCCCTTCTCGCCGGTGCCACCGATGACAACGGACTGGACTGGTCGGTAGGCGCAAGTGTGTCTTCGGGCATTCTCGAGGTCAGCGTAGCCTATGTCGGCGTAGAAGGTCCTTCGATCGACGGTTTCACCGATGACGCGATCGTTGGGACCATCAGCGCAAGTTTCTAGAAAATTCACTGGCGATTTAACAAGGGGCGTGTCTGCGGCCGCGCCCCTTTTCGAATG
>CAYPGL010000240.1:0-3340 GCA_964410035.1 uncultured Qipengyuania sp.
TTTCGTTCAGCCTGCGCATGGGCAAGCTGAAACGTGCGCAGCTGACCTATGAAAGCGAATTCTGGCAGGCGGATCATTTCGACCGCTTTATGTCCGAACGCGGTAAGAGCGATATTCCGTCCGCCCGCGTGGCGCAGTCGGCGGTCAGCGAATGGCGGCGTTCGACCAAGAACGAGGTTCGCGACCGCGAGGCACTGCGGGGCAGAATCGCCGCGGCGATGGACAGCCAGATTGCCCAGGAAGCCGATGATATTGCCGAACGCCTGAACTTCCTTGCCACGGTGGGCGCGGTCGCGCCTTTCGTAGGCCTGTTCGGCACCGTCTGGGGCATCATGAACAGCTTCTTCCAGATCGGCGCGCAGGAAAGCTCCTCTCTCGCCGTAGTCGCGCCCGGCATTTCCGAGGCGCTGTTCGCCACCGCCATCGGTCTGTTCGCCGCAATCCCAGCCGTTATCGCCTATAACCGGTTCAGCCACTCGGTCGAACGCTTCGAAACGCGACTCCACCGCTTCGCCGACAAGCTGCACGCCACCTTCAGCCGCCAGCTGGAGCAGCGCTGACATGGCAATGGCACTTGCTTCGGGAAAGGGCACGCGGCGGCGCAGAGGGCGAGGCGGACGGCGGCCCATGGCCGAGATCAACGTCACTCCCTTCGTCGACGTGATGCTGGTGCTGCTGATCATTTTCATGGTCACCGCGCCGCTGCTGACTGCCGGCGTACCGATCCAGCTTCCCGACAGCCGCGCCAACGCGCTGCCGCAGGAACAGCAGCAGGTGTCGATCAGCATCGACACCGAAGGCTATGTCTATATCGACGACAACCAGGTTGCGGTGGGCGAATTACCGCAGGCGCTAGAAGCTATCCCGCGCACTGGCGACGGCCCAGATATCACGCTGCGCGCCGACCGCGCGCTCGATTACGGACGCGTGATGGCGGTGATGGGCGAACTCAACCGCGCCGGGCTCAACCGGATATCGCTGGTGACGAATGGCGGACAATCGGCTCCGCCGGTCAACAGCGGTTCAGAGTCCGGGGAATAGCCACGGTCTATGCATAACGCAGGCATCAGGAGCGAGGAACGGACGGGACTGATCGTCGCCGTGGCGCTGCATCTTGCACTGCTAGCCGCCATGGTGATCCAGGCGTTGATGCCCGCGCCCGAAATCGAACGCACCGAGCGGATGACCGTGAACCTCGCCGAAGATGTCGGTATGGAGGCGACCGCACCCGATCCTGTGCCGGAAAGTCGTGCGGCCATCGCACCGACCCTGTCAGACACCCCTGCGCCTTCACCGGAAATGCTTGAAGCGCCGAGTGACCCGGTCGTGGAACGACCCATGCAGCGCGTACAGTCTCCGGTGCCGGTTCCCGCCCGTGAAGCCCGACCGCAACCGCGCCGCGAGCAGCCGCGCGAGCGCAGCCAGCCCAAGCCGTCCGAACGTAGCGGCGGTTCACGCATCGGCAGCGATTTCTTGGCAGGTGGCGGCGACAGTACGACCACCAGCGAGACCCGCACCCCCGCTTCCCAGATCGGTGCAAGCGCCAAGGCGTCTCTGGTTCAGGCCATCGCCCGAAAGATCAAGCCCAGATGGCAGCCGCCCAGCGGGCCCGACGTAGACGCGATCACCACCTTCCTTCGCTTTCGTCTCAACTCCGACGGCAGCCTGGCCGGTCGCCCGGAAGTCGTGCGTCAGACCGGCATAAACGACACCAACCGCGCGCAAGCGAGCCGCCATGCCGAACAGGCCATTCGCGCCGTACAGCTTGCCGCACCCTTTGATGATTTGCCGCCCGAGTATTACGAGGCGTGGAAGAACATCACCTCGTTCAGCTTTGACTGGAAGCTTGCCCAATGAAAAAACTGATCTTCGCAACTCTCGCATTCGTTGCCAGTCCGCTGGCAGCGCAGAACCAGGATCTCGGCCAACCATTGCCCGAGGGACAGGAGGTTGAGACGATTGAGCAGGAGGAGGGCTTATCGGGCTCGGTCAGCTTCGAAGGCAATCTCGACGATCTCGGCATCGCTATTCCCGCCTTCGCGACCGATCGCAACGCCTCCACCCCCGCCAACGCCAATGGCACCGAGGCACTGGGCGTGGAACTTGCCCGCGTGATCACCGCCGACCTGCGTAACAACGGTCTGTTCAAGCCGACCGGGCCAGACTCGCTGCCTAAGCCGAGCTTCGACAACATCACCTCGCCGGTCTGGTCGACCTGGGGCGTGCGCGGCGCGGAAATGCTGGTGCACGGCTATGTCCGCGCGCGCAGCGACGACCGGCTGACCGTGGGCTGCTATCTATATGACATGGCGCTGCAACAGCGCCTCGTTGCCGAAGGCTGGGTCGTTGCACCCGCCGACTGGCGGCGTGCGGCACACAAATGCGCCGACCTCGTCTATTCGCGCCTGACCGGCGAAAGTCCGTTCTTCGACAGCCGCATCGCCTATATCGCCGAGACCGGCCCGAAGGATAACCGCACCAAACGGCTCGCCATCATGGACAGCGACGGGGCGAACCACCGGTTCATCACCACCGGTCGCTCGACCGCGCTTACCCCGCGCTATTCGCCCGATTACAGCAAGCTGGTCTATCTCAGCTATGTCGACGGCAATCCGCGCATCTACATCTACGATATCGGGAGCGGCCGCCAGCAACTGGTGACGCAGAGCGATAATCCGACCTTCGCCCCGCGCTTCAGCCCGGATGGACGCTGGATCCTCTATTCCATGGCGGTGAGCGGCAATACCGACATCTATCGCGTTTCCGCCACCGGCGGACAGCCGCAGCGCCTGACCGATGGCGCCAGCGTTGACGTCGGCGGTTCCTATTCACCCGATGGCAGCCAGATCGTGTTCGAAAGCGACCGATCGGGTGCGCAGCAGTGCTACATCATGAATGCCGACGGTTCGAACCAGCGCCGCATCAGCTTTGGCGGCGGACGCTGTGCAACGCCTGAGTGGAGCCCGCGCGGCGACCAGATCGCCTTCACCCGTATTGCGGGCGATTTCAACGTAGCCGTCATGACCCCATCGGGCGGCAATGTCCGCACGCTCACGCGCGGTTGGCAGGACGAAGCGCCGACCTGGGCGCCTAACGGGCGGATCATCCAGTTCTTCCGCACACAGCGCAACACCGGCGACACTTCGCTTTGGCAGGTGGACCTCACCGGCGAGAACGAGCGCCGCCTGCCGACGCCGGTGGATGCTTCGGACCCTGCGTGGGGACCGATCCTGCCGTAGGAGCATTGTTTTATCCGTGGGGACGGATGAAACGGGGGCAAAAGAGAATCTCAACCGCTGTGTATAAGGGGACAGCCTGATGAATACCCGTATTGCTACTG
>CAYPGL010000241.1:0-3319 GCA_964410035.1 uncultured Qipengyuania sp.
CGGTGCCGTGCGGGCTCTTCCTCATGCTCGGAGCGCTGCCCGAGCACGGAATAGAGACGCAGCCCGAGAAAGGCGGCGATGGCGGCGAGGATGACGATCTCGTAGATCACAAATACTTGTCCAATTGCAGGTTCTGTTTTGCCTACGTGCCGGGGGGCTAGGCAGTTCCATACTTACCTGCCCTAGATAGGAAGGAATTACAAACGGGCAATGCTCGGTCGCACCGTGTTTGCGATCGCTTGTCGTAAGGACCCCAGCCGCATTGCCCAGCGCGCGAGGGGGTGCTAGGCGCGCGCCGAACCAGCCGGGCTGCCCGCACGGGCACCGGCCATTCCGATTCGACATTCGCAAAGAAGTGATTTTCCCATGGCCGATGAAAACGACGTACTGACCGATCTCAACACGGACCCCGCAGCCGGGGCCAACGGTGCGGACAACAGTCCGGCGGTGGGCTTGATCAACCAGTACATCAAAGATCTCTCGGTCGAGAATCCCAACGCTCCGGAAAGCTTCCAGTGGAACGACCAACCGCGTGTGGATGTGCAGGTGAACATCGGCGCAAACAAGGTCAGCGACGAGGTCCATGAGGTCGAACTGAAGATGACTGCGCGCGCCGATGGCGAAAAAGGCAATCTCTACATCGTTGAATTGGCGTATTGCGGCCTCGTCGGCATTCGCAACGTGCCCGACGAACATGCGCACGCATTCCTCTTCGCCGAGGCTCCGCGGCTGCTGTTCCCCTTCGCCCGCGCAGTGATTTCCGATGCCGTGCGCGATGCGGGCTTCCCGCCGCTGCTGCTCGATCCGATGGATTTCGGGGCGCTCTACCAGCAGCAGCTGCAGGCCCGCGCGGCGCAGCAGGGCGAAGGCGCCCCCGCGCCGGCCGGCGACAACTGACGCACCGAGCTTATAGGCGATGAGCCTGCTCAAACATGTCGGAACGATCGGTTCGTTGACAATGGTGAGCCGCGTCGCCGGCATGGCGCGCGAGATGATTTTCAGCCGCGTACTCGGCGCCAATGCGGTGACCGACGCGTGGTTTCAGGCCTTCATCATTCCCAACGTCTTCCGCCGCCTGTTCGCGGAAGGCGCTTTCTCGGCCGCCTTCGTGCCGATGTTCTCCAAGCGCCTTCACGGCGAGGAGGGACTGGAGAGTGCGCGCAGCTTTTCGGACGATGTGCTGAGCGTCTTCTTGCCGGTGCTCATCCTGCTATGCGCGGTGATGATGGTGGCCATGCCGGGCGTGATCTGGATCCTGTCCGAAAAGCCGATCGACCCGGAAAACTTCGACATGGCTGTGACGTTCGCGCGGATCATGTTTCCCTACATCATCCTCGTCAGTCTGGTGACGCTGTTCACCGGAATGCTCAATTCGGTGAGCCGCTTCGCCCCGGGCGCAAGTTTTCCAATCATCCTGAACCTCGTGCTGATTACCGCGCTTCTGGGAGGAGAATATGCAGCCGATACTCTTGGTTGGAGCATCGAGCAGGTTGGCTATGCCGTGGCTTGGGCGGTAACCGGCGCGGGTATGCTGCAACTGGCCTGGCTCTATTACTGGACCCGGGTGGAGGGCTTCCGGCCCAAGCTGCTCTGGCCGCGCATCACGCCCGAGGTAAAGCGGCTGGGCATAATCGCCTTGCCGGCTGCGATCGGCGGCGGCGCGTACCAGATCAACACGCTGGTGCAGCTCTACTTCCTCAATCAGCTGGCCGACGGTTCGGTGAGTTACATGAACTATGCGGACCGACTGAACCAGTTGCCGCTGGGCATCATCGGGATCGCGCTGTCGACGGCCATCCTGCCGACACTGTCCAAATTCGTGGGTAGCAAGAACAAGGAAGGTGCCGACCGCATCCAGTCCGATGCGATCGAGCTGTCTATGCTGCTAACCATACCGGCGGCAGTGGCGCTAGCGGTGTGCGCGGTGCCGTTCGTGACCATGATCTTCCAGGGCGGCCGCTTCGATCTGGCCGATGCAGCTGCGACGGGCCAGGTGCTCGCCGCGCTGGTGCTGGGCTTGCCCGCCTATGTGCTGGTCAAGGTGCTGGTGCCCAATTTCTATGCCCGGTCGGACACGAAGACCCCTGTCTACGCCGCCTTCATCTCGCTGATCGTCTTCGTCGGGCTGAACTTCGCCATCATGACCGATTACGGCGTAGTCGGCGTCGCCTATGCCAGCGTGATCGGCGCGTGGATCAACGTCGCCTATCTCTACGTCGTCCTCGTGAAGCGCGGCTATTACTCCATTCCTCTGGCATTGGTCGGGCGGATCGCCCGCCAGCTTGTGGCCGCTATCGCCATGGGCGCCGCCCTGTTGTTCGCGCGCGATTTGCTAACCGGCTGGTTTTCCTCCGGACTGTTCGAGCGACTGGGCGCTCTGCTCGTCCTCGTCGGCTGCTCTGCAGTGGTCTATTTCGGCGTTGCCTTTGCGGTCGGCGCCATCGACCGGCAGCGCCTCGCCGTCCTCACCAAGAAGAAAGCTCCGTAAAAACATCATGCGTGTAGTCTCCGGCATCCAGCCCACGGGCAATCTCCATCTAGGCAATTATCTGGGCGCGATCCGCAACTGGGTGCGCATGCAGGACGAGATGGGCGATGGAGAGCAATGCCTCTTCTTCCTGGCCGACCTTCATGCGATTTCCATGCCGCACGTTCCGGCCGATCTGCACAAGGGTACACTCGAAATGGCCGCAGCGCTGGTCGCCTGCGGGATCGATCCGGCGAAGAGCGTGCTGTTCAACCAAGCGCAGGTTCCGCAGCATGCCGAACTTCAATGGCTGCTGGGCGGTACGGCGCGCATGGGCTGGCTCAACCGCATGACGCAGTGGAAGGACAAGGCTGGCAAAAATCGCGAAGGCCAGTCGGTCGCCCTGTTCACCTATCCGGTGCTGCAGGCCGCCGACGTCCTGCTTTACCAGGCGACGCATGTGCCGGTGGGCGAAGACCAGAAACAGCATCTAGAGTTGGCGCGCGACATCGCGCAGAAATTCAATAATGACTTCGCATCAGACGACGCGCCCGTCTTCACCCTGCCCGATCCGATCGTGCCGCCCCAGGCCGCGCGGATCATGAGCCTGCGTGACGGCATGGCTAAGATGAGCAAGTCCGATCCGTCCGAGATGAGCCGGATCAATCTGGCGGACGATCCTGATACCGTGATGAAGAAGGTCAAGAAGGCGAAGACCGACCCTGAGCCCCTTCCCAGCGAGGAAGCGGGGCTAGCCGGACGTCCTGAGGCGCTGAACCTCGTGACGATCTACGCCGCGCTAACCGATCGCAGCGCGGCCGACGTGTTGGGCGAATATGGAGGCGAGGGTTT
>CAYPGL010000242.1:0-3303 GCA_964410035.1 uncultured Qipengyuania sp.
AGATATTTTCCACCCGCTCGCTCGCCAGCTTTTTGACCAAGCCACCAATCCTGTGCACGACAAACTGCACAGTGATCTTGCGTTTGCATCTCGAATAGCCGTGCCTTGCTGGCAGCGTAGGCCTCAAAGCTACCGTCATACCGATCGAGATGATCCGGCGTCACGTTGAGTAGCACCGCCACTTCACAATCTAGCGAGTAGGTCAGGTCTATCTGGTAGCTCGACAACTCCAGCACGTAGACGCCGCCCTTCGGAAGCGGCTCCTGCTCGAGGATCGGTAGGCCGATATTGCCACACATCGTAGTCGGCACGCCGACTGCCTCGAGGATGTGGTGTACCAGCGCGGTGGTGGTTGATTTGCCGTTGGTGCCGGTGATGCCGACGACTTGGTGGGGCGGTAGGTCGCCCCTCGCCTGCGCGAAAAGTTCGATATCGCCAATCACCGGCACGCCGAAGCTGCCAGCATGCGGCTTGATCGGATGGGTGTTGAGCGGGACGCCGGGGCTGACGACCACTCCCGCATAGCCGGTAAGGTCGGCCTCCAGCGGATCGCCTATTGCGCAGCGCCCGGCAAACGGCGCGCGCGCCTCGGCGCGGTCATCCCACACCAGCACCTCGGCTCCGGCAGCCAGCAGCGCGTCGACCGTCGCCCGGCCGGACCGCGCGAGGCCGAGCACCGCGTATTTCTTGTCCTTCCAGGCGGGCGAGGTGATCATCTGAGCTTGAGCGTTGCCAGCCCCAGGAGTGCGAGCACGATGGCGACAATCCAGAAGCGGATCACGACCTTGCTCTCCGACCAACCGAGCTGCTCGAAATGGTGGTGGATGGGGGCCATGCGGAAGACCCGCCGCCCCGTTCGCTTGAACCAGAAGACCTGAATTATCACCGACAGCGCCTCGAATACGAACAGACCGCCAACGATTGCCAGAACGATCTCGTGATGCGTTGCCACGGCGATCGCGCCCAGCGCGCCGCCAAGCGCGAGGCTGCCGGTATCGCCCATGAAGACTGCGGCAGGCGGCGCGTTGAACCACAGGAAGGCGAGCCCTGCCCCCATGATCGCTGCGCAGAAGATCGCCAGCTCGCCCGCACCCGCTACGTAAGGGATGCCCAGATAACCGGAATAGTCCACGCGGCCGACCAGATAGGCGATCACCGCAAAGGTGCCCGCAGCGATGATGACCGGCATGGTAGCAAGCCCGTCCAGCCCGTCGGTCAAATTGACTGCATTGCCCGCGCCGACGATCACCGTGGCGGCGAACACGTAATAGAGCGGGCCCAGTTCTATTCCGAAATCATTGACGAAGGGAACATAGACGAAGGTGTTGATCTGGCTGACGATAATGTAGCTGGCGATCCCCGCCACGCCGAATTCGAACAGCAGGCGGACCTTGCCCGATACGCCTCGGTGACTGGCCTTCGATACTTTGTCGTAATCGTCGAGGAATCCGATCAGGCCGAAACCGCCGGTCACGGCGAGACAGGCCCAGACGAAGGGATTGCTGAGGTCCATCCACAACATCAGTGAGATGAATAGGCTGACCAGGATCATGAGACCGCCCATGGTCGGCGTGCCGACCTTGGCGAGATGGGTCTGAGGGCCGTCCTCGCGGATCGGCTGTCCCTTTCCCTGCCGCACGCGAAGCATGGCAATGAAGCGCGGTCCTATGATCAGGCCGATTAGCAGCGCCGTCAGCAGCGTCGCCCCTGCGCGCGCCGTCTGATAGCGCACGAGGTTGAACAGCCCTTCAAAATTGAAATACTCGGCGAGGAGATACAGCATCGGCCTCGTCGGCTCCTAGGTAAAGTGGTCCACGAGCTTGCCCAGCCCGACCGAATTGGAGCCTTTGACCAGCACGGCGTCTCCGGCAATCAATCCGAAATCCTCCAGCCGCGCGATAGCCTCCTCGGCTGAATTGCAATGCTCCCACTCGAGCGGCTTGCCAAGCGAGTTGAAGGCGGGTTTCCCCAGTTCGCGGGCCAATGCGCGCATCTCGTCGCCTACCAGCACCGCATAGTCGACATCGGCCGCGATAAGCGGTTCGGATAGTGCCCCATGAAACCTGTCGGCGAAATCGCCCAGTTCTTTCATCGATCCCAGCACGGCGATGCGGCGAGCCGACGGGGTCTGGCCAAGCTGTGCAAGGGTGGCACGCATGCTGGCGGGATTGGCATTGTAGCTTTCGTCGATTAGCAGCGCCTTGCCCCCGGGCACATCGATGCCGTGACGCGCGCCGCGACCCTTGAGCCCGCCCATCTCGGCAAGCGCAAGTCCGGCAGCGGCCATGTCGCCGCCTGCCGCACGCACTGCTGCCATGACGGCAAGCGAGTTGATAACCCAGTGGTCACCCGGCTCAGCCACGGTGTAGCACAATCGGCCCCAGCCGCCCTCGGTCGACCCGAATTCGCAGGTGACCAAACTGCCGCCATTCGCGCTCGGTATCGCGTCGAGCAGGCGCATGTCAGCATCGGGCGATCGCCCGAAGCTGACAACCTTGGCTTCCATCCGCAATGCAGCGAGGCGGAGGCGCTCGAAATGTTCGCTGTCGGCGGGGATTACCGCGATCCCGCCCGGCTCGAGACCAGCGAAGATTTCCGCCTTGGCCTCGGCAATGGCCTCCATCGACCCAAGGTTTTCGATATGCGCGGGCGCGATGGTGGTGATGACCGCGACATGCGGGCGGACCTGTGTGGTTAGCCCCTCGATCTCACCGGCGTGGTTCATGCCCATCTCGAAAATGCCGAAGCGGCTGCGAGCAGGCATGCGCGCAAGGCTCAGCGGCACGCCAACATGATTGTTGTAGCTTCGTGTCGAGCGGTGGGCCGCACCGCGGCTGGCCCGTTCGAGCGAGGCGAAGATGGCTTCTTTGACGCCGGTCTTGCCGACCGAGCCCGTCACGCCGATGATCTTCGCTTCCGTTCGCTCTCGCGCGGCATGGGCAAGCGCCTTCAGCGCGTCGCTCGTGTCCTCTACGAGGATATGCGGATATTCGACCGGGCGATCGACTAGCGCGGCGGCTGCGCCATTCGCGAAAGCCTTATCCAGGAAGCGGTGGCCGTCCATCGCCTCACCCTTGAGCGCAACGAAGAGATCGCCACTGATGACGTCGCGGCTGTCCATCTCGACCCCCGCAACCTGGAAATCGCAACTGGCCTTGCCGTTCACCGCCTCGGCGATGGACTTTGCGTCCCACAAAGTCAGCGGCAGGCGATCGCGCGGATCGGCGGGCCATTCCATATAGGCCGGGTGGCGCAGGATGGCGGCGCTCATGTGTCACCGCCATTGCTATCTCTTGCAATCAG
>CAYPGL010000243.1:0-3288 GCA_964410035.1 uncultured Qipengyuania sp.
TGTAAGAAAGGGTAATCTGCTCCACGCCTTCCATGTTCGGATCGTCCAGCGCCTTCGGGTCTACGAAGTAGAGCACTGGCATGCGCACTTCCTGCCCCGGCTGAAGTGTCTGCTCGGTAAAGCAGAAGCATTGTACCTTGTTGAAATACGCGCCGGCCTGTTCGGGTTCGACGTTGAAGGTGGCGGTCCCCGTGATCGGGCGATTCGAGTTGTTCTTGGCGAGGTAGATAGCCATGTCGCGCTGCCCGATAGTGACCGTGTCCGTCACCTGCTCGGGACGAAACGACCAGCCGAGGCCCGGCGCCACAGTCCCATCAAAGCGGATGGATATTTGCTGGCCACCTGCAGCTTGGCCAAGGCGTTCGGCAATTGCCGCCTCACTTTCGGTGGCACGCTGGGTAGTGCCGCCAAAACCGGTAACCTGGCAGAAGAGCTGATAGAGCGGCACTGCCGCATATCCGAGGCCCAGCATTCCCGCCGCTGCCGCCAGCGCGAGCAGCGCGGTCCGATTCTTGCGGGATTCGAGGGTCGCGGTAGTCATTTTTGCCTCACATTCTCACAATAGTGATAGCGTAGAACAGGATCGCCATAAACAGCAGTATGCCTCCAAGAACGAGGTTGCGGCTCTTCTGTCGCCGGCGATATTCATTTTCCTCTTCGGGGGTCATCCGAGTACTCCATATTGAGCTGCGACACGGTCGATCACCAGCGCGCCAAACAAAGCGAACAGGTAGAAGATGCTGAAGGCGAACAGGCGCTTTTCGAGGCTCATCTTGTCGCCTTCCTCCGCCGTGCGGAATGCCACCGGCAGGCTCATCAGCAGGAAGACCAGCGACAGTACAATTGCGGTCACACCGTAAAATGCACCGGTCCCACCGATCAGCCAGGGTGCGGCGGCAATGGGGACCAAGACGATACAGTAAGCGAGTATCTGGCGGCGTGTCGACTTCTCGCCCTTGACCACGGGCATCATCGGAATTCCGACCTTGGCATAATCGCTCTGCACGAACAGCGCGAGCGCCCAGAAATGCGGCGGCGTCCAGAAGAAAATGATGGCGAACAACAGGACCGGCATCAGCGTGATGTCGCCTGTTACCGCAATCCAGCCAATCATCGGGGGAAACGCCCCTGCTCCGCCGCCGATCACGATGTTCTGCGGCGTGCGCGGTTTCAGCCAGATCGTATAGACGACCGCGTAATAAACGATGCTGAGCGCAAGAATGCCGGAAGCCAGCCAATTGACCCCCAGGCCCATGATCACGACGGATGCGGCCGAGATAAGTATGCCAAAGTCACGCGCATCTGTGCGATGCATCCGGCCTGCGGGCAGGGGACGCTTCGATGTGCGCTTCATCCCCGCGTCGATATCCGCTTCCCACCACTGGTTGAGCGCCGCCGCCCCGCCCGCGCCCAAGGCGATGCACAGGATGGCGGTGAAACCGATGATAGGATGGATACTCCCCGGCGCGGCGAGCAAGCCGCACAGACCGGTGAATATGACGAGGCTCATCACACGCGGCTTGGTCAGCGCGAAAAAATCGCGCCAGTCCGCTGGGAGCTGAGTTGGGGAGACGACGTCGGTCATGGGATTCGTTTGTGGCAGCGCCTATAGTCGGTCAGACCCGCTTTATCCAGTCAATCAGCAAGCGATTGACCGCTTCAGGACGTTCCTGCTGGGTCCAGTGGCCCACACCATCGAGTATATGCCCCTCAACTTGAGGAGCGAACATCTTCATCAGCGCTACGGGATCCGTCACTGCGCCGAAAAGATAGGTCGCGGGATCGCGCGTCCCACCGATGAATAGCGCGGGCTGCTCGATCCGCTTGCCTTTCCAGCCCTGCAGCCATTCATAATCGCGCTCGTGATTGCGATAGCGGTTGAGCGGGCCTCGAAAGCCCGACTGCCTGAATTCGCTTTCATAGAAGTTGAGGTCTTCGGGCGTGAGCCATTCTACGGGCTGCGGGTCCGGCAGTCCTTCGAGGAAGGTCGCACCGAGCGGCTTCGTCCAGTAATCGCCGGGCGGCACATCGCCGCTGATCGAATACATCATCCGCGCAACCCACTCGCGCGGGTCCTGCTCCGCCTCGGCTTCCGCAACGCCCGGCTCCTGGAAATATTCCTGGTAAAAGAACTTGCCCTTGCTGGTGAAGTGCTCGTGGAAGACGTCGGTGAACGGCCGCTGTGGTACGCCTGCGAAGGGGACTGATAGGCCCGCCACAGCTTTGAAATGCTCCGGATGGGTCAGTGCCGTGTTCCAGACGATCGGTGCGCCCCAATCATGGCCCACGAGAATAGCTGGTTGCTCAGGTTGGAGGGCCATCTTGAGCCCCACGAGATCGCCGACGATACGCTCCATCGCATATGCTTCGACCGGATGCGGTTTGTCCGAACCGCCATATCCGCGAACATCGATTGCGCAAGCGGTGAACCCTGCATCGGCAAGCGGGGCCAGTTGGTGACGCCAGCTATACCAGCTTTCGGGGAAGCCGTGGACGAGGACTACGAGCGGACCTGTTCCTTTGATGGCACAGCGAAGACTCAGTTCTCCGACGTCGATATTCCGCATTTCGGCCATGATGTTCCTCGATCCGGACAAAAGAAAACGGCCGGTCCTTCATGGGACCGGCCGCTCTCACTTGTCCAGTGGCGGTGACACTCAGGCCTTCGCGGGCCCGGGGTCGCCGATATGGTCGTGGTAATCGTGGTGTTCCTCGATAACCGGCAGTTCGCTGAACTGGTGGAACGGCGGTGGGCTCGAGAGGCTCCATTCGAGCGTGGTCGCACCTTCGCCCCAGTAGTTGTCTTCCGCCTTCTTGCCGGCCACGAAAGCGTAGATGATGTTGATGAAGAAGAACACCATCGAGAACGCCATGATCATGTAACCGATCGTGCTGATCTCGTTCCAGTACTGATACGCGTCGGCATAATCGGGGTAACGACGCGGCATACCCTGCCAGCCAAGGAAGTGCTGCGGGAAGAAGATCACGTTCACGCCGATGAAGAACAGCCAGAAGTGAATATGGCTGAGCAGTTCGGAGTGCATCTTGCCGCTCATCTTCGGGAACCAGTAATAGAAACCTGCGAACAGCGAGAACACTGCACCCATCGAGAGGACGTAGTGGAAGTGCGCCACCACGAAATAGGTGTCGTGAACCACGTCGTCCACACCGCCATTCGCGAGATAGACACCGGTCACGCCGCCTACGGTGAACAGGAAGATGAAGCCCAGTGCCCAGACCATGGGCGACTTGAACTCGATTGAGCCGCCCCACATGGTGGCGATCCAG
>CAYPGL010000244.1:0-476 GCA_964410035.1 uncultured Qipengyuania sp.
CGCGACGCAGTGCACGGGAGGCTCCCTTGCCAGCCCGTTCGCGCGTCTCGGCCGGAAGTGTCAGAGCATCGCTCATGTCGCTTACCTTTCGAATGCTATTAGGTTACTCGGTCCGCCACGCCTCCAGGGATGACCATGACGCCGAAGCGCGCGCCTATAGCGGGGGGAAGCAGAAAAGCAAGCGCGAAGGCTATTGGACGCGTCGAACGGTGTAACCTTCGCGAGCGAGAAGGGCGGGCAATCCATCTTCGCCCAAAAGATGTGCCGCCCCCACCGCTATCAAGGGGCGTTCGCTTCTGTCCAGGATGGGCAGCAGGTGGGACATCCAGGCCTCGTTGCGCGAAGTAAGCAATGCCGCGCGGAGTTCGGGATCGGCCAGCAACCCCGCGCCAGAAGACTTTTCAAGGGCAGACAAGTCGCCGGTTTTCCATGCCACCGTCATTTCGGAGGCGCGATCCTTGCGGCCGGAAGCCTCG
>CAYPGL010000244.1:486-3244 GCA_964410035.1 uncultured Qipengyuania sp.
CACGGCTTCGAGAAGGTCGACCTGTTCAGTTTCTGGCAGGTTGTCGAAAAGTGAAAGCTGCCCGCGTACGCCTTCGAGTTCGACAACTCTTCGCCCGGCGAATTCGGAAATCAGTGTGCGATCGGCGCCATATTGCGGATCGCCCGTGGAAGCCAGTTGCGCGAGTGTCAGGGCCGCAGCCCAGCTTTCCATTGTGTCGAGATGGCCGGTCGGGATTTCGCCCTCGGCAAGGAGCAAGTCCAGATCGGGACGTGCAACTGGGGCGATTCTCGCATGGATCGAGGAGGCGGGTACATTGTCGAAGGCCATGGACCTGAAGATCAGCGCCATTCCTTCGCTGTCGGAAAGGGCGGCCACCTCGACCAGCAGTAGGTCTGCTTCATCGATGACGGCATCGAGACGCCGCGATCGCCACTCGACATCTGCCGGCAGGGCGTGAACGGTCCCGAACAGCCAGCCCTCCAGTTCTCCATCCCGTCCGGCGATCTCGTAGAATGCAGGAAAACCCTCCGCCGAAGCTGCGGCGGAGGGTTCCGATGCATCGCTGCCACATGAAGCGAGCAGAATTGCCAGTGTTGCGGCAAGCAGTCGGCCAGGGATCACTGGAGGCGGGTCACCTCGATGTCGCGCGAACGCAGGTAATCCTGCACGCTCTTTTCTCCAGCCAGATGGCCTGCGCCGACCGCGATGAAGACCGCACCCGGTTCGTCCATCCGTTCGTCGATCCATTCGGCCCAACGCTCGTTACGCTGGTAGAGAAGGGCGGCAGCCACGACCGGGTCGGTAAGCCCGCGGTTCATGATCTCGGCCAGCCCATCGGCATCGCCTTCGAGCCATTCCGCGACCATCTCGTCCATCATGGTGACGAGGCCATCCAGGTCGCGAGCCGAAGCCATCAGGAATTCGATCTGGCTTTCTTGCGGCAGCGTATCGAACAGATCGATTTGCTGGTCCGCGGTTTCCAGCGCGCCGCGCTTCGCGGTTTCGGAAGCAGCCGCTTCAACGACCTTTTCGACGCCGCTGGCAGGATCGTAGCCCTTTTGCATCAAGGGCAGCACCGCCATCGTCATGCCCGCAAACCAGGGTTCGAACCGATCGAAGGCCGCAGGCGGCATGCCCAGCTTGGCTAGCGCCGCTTCATAAACCGTGCGATCTTCTTCGGAAAGCAGGTCGCGGAGCGACTGGTCCTGCGGCAACATGGCCTTGCCCATGATGGTTGCCTGCAACGCCGGATCATTCATGGCATCGGCGGGTATTTCGGTGACGAGGGTGTCGGCGCTTTCAAGAGCTGCCGCAATGTCCTCGTCATACCATTCGACGTCCTTCGGCAGGACATGGACCGTCCCGAAAAGATAGATGGTCGTGTCCTCGTCGCTCACTTTCCAGAGAGCGGGGCCAGCGGATGCGGGTGAAGGCGCGGTTGCCGCTGCGGCGGTCTCGACATCCTGGGCGTTCGCCGTGGCACAACCGCCAAGCGCGAGTGCAAGGCCGGTGCATGAAGCAAGAAGTAAACGTTTCATAGGATTGTCTCTTTTTCCAAGGGATTAGTGTGCATAATTGGTACTTACTCAAATTCAGGCACGGCGGGAAATTGCCCAAACCAGGCCCCATACGATCATTACGATTACGAAAACGGTCATCGGTTGCTGCGGAGGGAGGTAACCCGCACGCTCACCCACCCACCATACTGGCGCGATCATCGAGTAAGCGTAGATCCCGGCAACGGCGCCTTTGCTGTTGGCGGCATTCTCGTGTTCGTCGATCGAACGGTGCCAGAGCCATCCGAGAATGGGCAGCACCACGATGTAAGCAGCCGAAAGTGCAATGGCAGGCATGCGTGGGATGGCTTCGTTGCTGAAGAGGCTGGCGGGGTCGCCATTTATCAATCCGCTCATTGCGAAACCCATCCCCAAGAGTGCGCCAAATCCGAGCGAAATGGCAAAATATCTGCGTGTGCGACGGGTGGAGGCAGAAATCGGCTCGTCGGCATTTCCCAATGGCTTCAGCTTCCAAAGCCACCATCCCGAAGCCGCGATAATCAGGATGCCCACCGAAAGAATGCCGGCGGCCTTTACCGGATTGGCTGCTTCGTCGACGACCGCCATTGTCACCCCCGTGACCAATCCAACCGAGAACAGGAACAGGACACTGGCGATAACAACTTCGTGACGCCCAAAACTGTGGAGCGCAGGCTGGAGTGTTCCGCGTCGATATCAGGCTTGTTTATCATCGAAAATGTCCTCGATCGGCATGTCGAATAGTCGGGCGATGCGAAATGCGAGTGGCAGGGAGGGGTCGTGTTTGCCGGTTTCTATGGCATTCACGGCCTGTCGCGAGACATCGAGCTGGACCGCGAGTTCGGCCTGACTCCATTCACGCTCGGCCCGCAGGACGCGAAGGCGGTTCTTCATCGCATTATCGCCTTGATAATTTCCCATGGCCAAATCGTGTCGAAAAGGGGCTGGGTGTCAGGTTGTCCTGACTATATGTCGCGAGTCTCTGACAATGTCAATACTACCTGACATCGTGTCGAGATAACCTGTCATTTTCTCTCCCGCCGCACTGCGCCATTGACCCCTTTTCGCGCTTACGCCATTGCCCCGCGCATGGACCGTAATCCGCAAAATTCCTTTCAGGACATGATCCTCGCGCTGCATGATTTCTGGAGCGCCAACGGGTGCCTCATCCGGCAGCCCTATGACATGCGTATGGGCGCGGGCACCTTTCACCCCGCCACCACTTTGCGGGCCCTGGGCCC
>CAYPGL010000245.1:0-3224 GCA_964410035.1 uncultured Qipengyuania sp.
CAGCGCGGAGCCTCTGGTCAAGACCTTCGTCGTGGGACTTGGCATACCGGGCGGAGGGCGCGTGACACCATTCCGTATCGACGAGGGGCCGCGCAGCTACGAGCCGATCGCCGCGCGGGCGCTCGACTGAATCGACACCGCGTCCGACGCCAGCTAGCAAGTCGGAATGGAAAAGCTCGTATCGACCGAATGGCTTGCCGCCCGGCTGAATGCCGAAGATCTCGTCGTGCTGGATGCCTCGATGCATTTGCCTGACAGTGGGCGCGATGCGGCAGAAGAGTTTGAGAATGGCCATATCCCCGGTGCACGGTTTCTCGATCTGGCCAGCTTCATCGACACCGGATCAGTGATACCCAAAGCCATGCCTACACCCGCGCAATTTGCCGATCGAATTGGCGAGCTCGGTATTGCTCCGGGCAGCCGTATCGTTCTTTACGACGATAGCGGGATCAAGTCGTCCGCACGCGCATGGTTCATTCTCGATCAGTACGGCGTCGATCAGGTGGCAATTCTAGACGGGGGACTGGGAAAATGGCGCAGCGAAGGCCGCGACATTTCGCAACGAATAGTCGATCACGCACCCCGCCACAGGGAAGAACCAACCCCGCGGCGTGTCGTCAAATCTAAGGACGAGATGCTGGCCAATATTTCCCGGGGCGATTGGCAAGTGGTCGATGCCCGCGATGCAGCCCGCTTCGAAGGCTGGGAGGGAAGCGGTTCTGAGGGGCATATCCCGGGTGCGAGGAGCGTGCATTTTACGAGGCTGTTCAAGGACGACGGGACATATAAATCGCCCGACGCGATCCGCACGGAATTCGCAGATGCAGGGATTGATCTGGAGCGGCCCGTCGTGACCACATGCAATAGCGGAATGACCGCTTCGGTGCTGCTGTTCGGCCTCGAACTGCTCGGGAAGGATGACAGCGCGCTGTATGACGGTAGCTGGCAGGAGTGGGGTGCGGACCCCGATACCCCCAAGCAAGGCGGGCAGGCGAGTTAAATGACCAAGGGTAGCAGGGGCAAGCAATCGATAGGTACGCGCCTTGTAACTGGTGGACGCTCGGGCGACTTCGCGATGCATGTCGTTAATCCGCCCGTTTGGCGGGCCAGTACCCATCTCTATCGCGACTGCGCGGCGCTCCGGGAAGGGGTCAAGAGCAACGAGGACGGCAGCTTCTTTTACGGCCGGCGCGGCGCGCCGACGCAGTGGGCACTGTCGGAAGCCCTGACCGAACTGGAATCGGGTGCCGAAGGGACCGTGCTGTATCCAAGCGGAGTTGCCGCGATTGTCGCGGCGCTACTGTCTGTCCTGCGCAGCGGAGATGTCCTTCTCGTGGCCGACAACGCCTATGACCCCACGCGCAACACTGCGATGGGACTGCTCAAACAATATGGCGTCGAGCATCGTTTTTTCGATCCGCTCGACCTGACTGGTTACGAAGAGGCGTTCTGCGACCGCACAAAAGCGGTTATGCTGGAAAGCCCCGGCAGCCTCACGATGGAAGTCTGCGACATCTCCGCGTTGAGCCGTATCGCGCGCGACCACGAGGCGGTGAGTCTTTTCGACAATACCTGGGCGACTTCTCTGGGATTTTCCGCGCTGGAACAGGGCTGCGATATCGCGATTACTTCGCTCACCAAGCATATCGGCGGCCACTCTGACCTAATGATGGGGGCCGCCAGTGCCGGGGAGCGATGGTATCGCCGGCTGCGGAGGACCGCACAGCAACTTGGGCACGTGGTCTCGCCCGACGATGCATCGCTCGCCCTTAGAGGGCTGAGGACCATGGGAGTGCGTCTGGAACGTGAAACCGCGAGCGCGCTGCAGATTGCAGAGTGGATCAGCCAGCGCGAGGAGGTTGCTCATGTTTTGTGTCCGATGCTGCCGGGGGCACCGGGGCACAATATCTGGGCGCGTGATTTCAAAGGTGGGTGCGGATTGTTCAGTTTCGTTCTGAAGGGGCGAGACGATGCCGCCCGCAGTCGGTTTGTCGATGCTCTGGGCCTCTTCGGTATTGGCTATAGCTGGGGCGGTTTCGAAAGCCTTGTTCTGCCCTTCGATGTCGATCCGGTCCGTTCGCGAATGGCGTGGCCTAAAAGGGAATGGGGGGTTGAGGACAAGCTCGGTATTCGCCTATCCATCGGCCTTGAGAATGTGGGCGACTTGATCGCCGACCTCGAACAGGCCTTCGCAGCGATGAAACAGGGATAGACGTGCAGGGCGAAACACCACCAGCAGATGCTCCGGCTGCCGAAGCCACTCCGGTCGAGCAGGCGTGGAGCCTTGCAGAAGACGCGCCCGAAGAAAGCAGCGTCGCAGCTGCCGAGGGCATAAGAGAAGCGGTTAGCAACCAGAATGAAACTGTCGGTTCGCTGCTGGATACGTTGGATGCTGTCGCGCTCAGCCTCGGTGATATGCGGATTTCGCTGTTCGACATAGTGATCGTCGCCGTTATCGTGATCGGTGTCATTTTCTTTGCCTGGTTCGCGAGCAGGCTTGCGCGCCGAGGAGTCGGGCGTTTCACCAAGCTGGACGAAACCCAGCAGTTACTGGCCGAGAAGATCATCACCATCGTCGTCTGGTCAGCTGCCTTCTTCCTGGGCATCGACCTGCTGGGCATCGATTTGACGGCCCTTGCCGTGTTCTCCGGCGCATTCGGTCTCGCCATCGGTTTCGGTCTCCAGAAGACTTTTGGCAACCTGATAGCGGGAATCATCCTGCTGATGGACAAATCGATCAAGCCGGGGGATGTGATTGCCGTCACCGACATGGCGGGAAACGAGACCTTCGGACAAATCCGCAAGATCGGCGTTCGCGCGGTTTCGATCACAACGCGAGACCAGCGCGAGTATTTGATCCCCAATGAGAACCTGATGATCAATCAGGTGGAGAACTGGTCCTACTCATCCAAGAATGTCCGTATGCAGGTACCGGTTGGTGTCAGCTACGAAGCGGACATGCATCTGGCCGAGGAACTGATGCTCGAAGCGGCGAAGAGCTGCAAGCGCGTGCTGTCTGCGCCCCCGCCCACGGTCTGGATGAGCGAATATGGCGATAACTCCGTGAATTTCATGATTCATTGCTGGATTCGCGATCCCGAAGACGGGGTCGGTAACGTGCGAAGCGCTGTGCTTAAAAAACTATGGTGGCTGTTCAAGGAGCACGGGGTCTCGATCGACCTCCTGGCGTCCGCGGAAGAGATGGTCGACTCGTTCTTCGACTG
>CAYPGL010000246.1:0-3213 GCA_964410035.1 uncultured Qipengyuania sp.
GGGGCTGCCTGTTTCGCCATGCCCGCTAATGAAGCGCTTGATCGTGAAGCTGAACGGTTCGAGCATCGCTTCAAGCTCGTCGAACACCGAGCCGGTGGCGGGGGTTACGCTGTGCGCGGACATCAGCCGCTTGGCGAGTTCGAGGACTTCGGTCATGCTCCCTCCGCTAGCAGGAGTGCGCCCCGATGCCCAAGCTCGATCTCGACGCCATCCCCCGGACCAATGCGACCGGCTACCCGCCGCCCTTTGACGAGGATGTCGAGGGCCGCTGGTACCGCCGCCTTGCTCCCGCTGCGAAACTGACGAAGCTTGGCGCCAGCCATGTCGTTCTCGAACCCGGCGCCTATTCCTCGCAGCGGCATTGGCACGAAGGGCAGGACGAACTTGTTGTCATAATGCAGGGCGAAGCCATCCTGATCGAGGACGACGGAGAAATTCCCGTCCATCCGGGCGATATCCTCACCTGGCCGGCAGGCAGAAAGAATGGGCATCGGCTCTACAACCGCTCGGACAGGCCCTGCCTCTTCATCGCCATCAGCGGCGGCGACCGCGACGAGGACCGCGGCGAATATCCCGATATCGACATGGTCTTCACCCCGGAGGGCTATTTCCGGAAGGATGGCACACCCTATCCGACCGAGCGTGTGCCCTAATCGCGATCGGTCTGTGGCAAGGCTCCGGGCGCGAAGGCGGTGTCCAGATATTCCGCCATGCGAATGCCCGCCTGCGTCACGCGTTTCTGCGAAATGGGGATCGCGCGCTCGATATCTTCCTGCGTCAGTGCGGTCTCTTCGGGCAGGTCCTCGCCAGTGCAGGCTGGCCGGTCGAAGGCGTTGGGATAGACGAAATCGCGGATCGTCTCCCAGCTTCCGCGGCACCAGTCGGCGGGCGAGCCCCCACCCAATTCGGCACGCTCTGCGGCCATGAAGCGACGCGCCAACGGCACCGCCGAAGAGGTGATGGACCGTTCCGCCAGCGGACTCTCCGAGATTCAGTGGGGGTTCAGGCCCCGCGCCATGCCATAGGCGGTTTCGATTTCATTGCCGCCGCGGTCGTCATGGTCACTCGAATGGAGCGGCATGTGCACGTCCGGGACGAAGTGGATGAGAAAGTCGAGCGCCTCCAGCCGGACATTGGCGGGCAGGCTCTCGCCGGAAAGGATCAGCTGGTTGCGCCCAATCTGCGCGAGGATGCAGTTTTGGCCCGAGAAATTGGCGCACGCCTAGTGGGCCTCGCACTTCGGCGCGGTGCGATAGTGCCAGGCGAAAGCATACTTCCAGCGCCAGTAATCCTTGCGCAGGCAATCAGACCAGGTGCTCACATCCTAGAGACTGGCGGGTTCGCATCCCTCCACCGGCAGTTCTAGCGCAGCCCTTAGTAGGCGCGCGATCCCCGCACGCGTTTCGGGACGCACATTCTCCATCGCGATCGCCGCCGGGTGCGGTGGCTTAGTAGCCCAGGCCTATACCTGCGCCGGGAGCAGCGCCAACAGCGCCGCAGAAGCGATCAGGAAACGGTTTCGTATTGCTCTATGACCCATTCTTCGTTTTCCGATGCCTCGATCCAGGCCTGCATCCACTCATGCTCCCACATGGCCTGCATATAGGCTGCTGCAAAGCCGGGAACGGCGACCTCATAGCTGATGAAACGTGATACTACCGGGGCAAAGAAGATGTCCGCCGCACCGAAAGTGCCGAAAAGATAGGGGCCGCCATTGCCGAAGCGGCTGCGCGCCTCCGCCCAAAGAGTGAGAATGCGCAAAATGTCCGCACGGCACGTGTCGCTCGGCTCGAAACCTTCGAAGCGCTTGCGCACGTTCATTGGGCATTCGCTGCGCAATGCCTGGAAGGAACTGTGCATTTCGGCAACCATCGAACGCGCCATGCCGCGCGCCGTGTCATCCTTGGGCCAGAACCGCTCGCGGCCCACCTTGTCGGCAAGATATTCCATCATTGCGAGGCTATCCCACACCACGGTCTCACCGTCCCACAGCAAAGGGACCTTGCCCGAAGATGGCCGGATTTCGCCGTCCTGCTTGGAAGCCTCCCAATTCTCTCCGTAGAGCGGAACGACGATTTCCTCGAAGGACAGGCCGGATTGCTTGGCCGCCAGCCATCCGCGCAGGCTCCAGCTTGAATAGTTCTTGTTGCCGATGATGATCTTCATGCAGGCTCTACCTTTCCCGTCCGCCTTGCGCCCTAAGGGTTCGTCCCCGCGCTGTCGATGCCGAATGGTGGCGGGGCTGCCGGGCGCAAGATACTGTAGGAAAATGAAAAGCGCTGGCCTAGAATGATTGTATGACCCTGCGCCCCTTTCATCTCGCCTTTCCCGTCCGCGATCTTGAGGAAGCACGCAGCTTCTACGGCGGCCTGCTGGGCTGTGCGGAAGGGCGCTCGTCGGATGAATGGATCGATTTCGATTTTTACGGCCACCAGATCGTTGCGCATACGGGCGGCGATAGAGGTGACCGCGCCAGCAATCAGGTCGACGGGCGTGATGTCCCCATCCCGCATTTCGGCGTTGTGCTGACGATGGAGGACTGGCAGGCGCTGGCCGACCGCCTGTTGGCGGCAGGCATGGAGTTCGCCATCGAACCCACCATCCGCTTCAAGGGCCAGCCCGGCGAACAGGCAACGATGTTCTTCCGCGATCCCAGCGGCAATGCGCTGGAGATGAAGGCGTTCACGGACGATGCGATGCTGTTTGCGAGTTAGTCTCGAATTAGCTGCGTACTCTCGAAGGACATTCGTTCGCTCAAGGCACGGCCTGCTAAGCGCCTTTGCGCCGTTTTTTGCGCTGTTGCTTGGCGTGACCGACATTTCGGTGCCGTGGGAAACGCTGCTGTTGTCAGTCGGACTATCCGTCGTCGTGCCGCTGGCCGATGGAGTCCTTGTTCGCCCCCGGTTGCTCGCCAGCCACGGGGGCGACGAAAGCACGGTATGGAGCTTCACTTCGCGAATAAAACCGCTGTCGATCATCGACCAGAGCTACGGGATTTTCTTTATCGCCTACGGTGCGGCAAAGGCTTGTAAGGTACCGCATGCGGTGGCCGCGCATGTGACCTGATTGGCGTGTCCAATTTCTGCGAGCTGGCCGTGGCAGTAGCGATCGGTCTGTTTGGACGGGGCAGTGGCGCTGCCCTTGCTACTGTCGTCAGCGTTCTTGTCGAGGTGCCGGTCATGCTGTCGCTGGTAGCCAGCTCCAACAGGACGC
>CAYPGL010000247.1:0-3207 GCA_964410035.1 uncultured Qipengyuania sp.
CGATGTGACCCGGCTTCGTCGCACCGATGATGGGAGCAGTGATCCCCTTTGCAAAATGCCAGGCAAGCGCGACGGTCGCACGCGAGGTGCTGCGTTCTTCCGCGATCGCGCCGACAGTCTCGATAACTGCGCGGTCGGCATCAATGTTTTGGGTGTAGAGCGTCTTACCGAAACCATCGGTCTCGCTCCGCACGGTGGTCTCATCCCAGGCCCTAGCTAGCCGGCCGCGGGCGAGCGGTGACCACGGAATCAGGCTCACGCCCTGGTCGCGGCAGAGCGGGATCATTTCTCGCTCCTCCTCGCGGTACAGCAGATTAACGTGGTTCTGCATCGAGACGAAAGTGGTCCAGCCGCGGCTTCGGGCTGCCTCCTGCGCCTTGGCGAATTGCCATGCCGCCATGGACGACGCACCGATATAGCGCGCTTTCCCCGCCTTCACGATGTCGTGCAGCGTCTCCATCGTTTCCTCGATGGGTGTCGTCTCGTCCCATCGGTGGATCTGGAACAGGTCGACATAATCCATACCCAGCCGGGTGAGGCTGTCATCGATGGCCTGCAGCAAGCTCTTGCGTGAAAGACCGCCCGCATTCGGCGTGTTCCGCCAGGGCAAGAAGGCCTTGGTGGCTACCACGATTTCGTCCCGATGGGTGAATTCGGGTAGAAGCCTGCCGACAACCTCTTCGGAAGCCCCCTTGGAATACATGTTGGCCGTATCGAAGAAGTTGATACCGGCTTCGACCGCTTCGCGGATGAATGGGCGGCTCTCGTCTTCGCCGAGCACCCAATCCCCGTGCCAGCCCTTGGTAGTGTCCCCATAACTCATGCAGCCGAGGCAGAGCCGTGAGACCTTTAGACCGGAGGTGCCCAGATTGACGTATTCCATACCGTTCAACTTCCTACGCTCAGACCACCATCGACGCTGATGGTCTGGCCGACAACATAATCGGCTAGAGGCGATGCCAGGAACAGCGCCACGCCTGCCATATCCTGCGGAAGTCCCAAGCGGCCACGAGGCGTGCTGGCTATGGTGGCGTCGCGAAACTTCTCGTTTCCGAGGAATGCGTCGTTGATCTTGGTATGGACATAGCCGGGGGCGATGCCATTAACCCGGATGCCCTCTGCCGCGAAGGCGACGCCAAACGATTTGACCATGCTGATTGCCGCCGCCTTGCTTGCGCCATAAGCTGGATTGCCGATCAGCCCGCGGTAGCCCCCGACAGAGCTCACGATCAGCAGGGATCCCCCGGTATCGGCAAGTTTGCCTCGCACGGCATTTGCGCAGTCGAGCAGGGAATCCAGATTTACGGCCATCACTTCGTCCCAGCCTTCGCGGCTGAATTCCTCGCGATTGTACCGCGCGATCCCTTGACAGAGTACCACCACGTCCAGCCGACCGGGCCATGGGAATGCGTCTACCGCAGCTCGGTCTGCGACATCCAGCGAGTGGAATTCCAGACCCGCAAGAACGCTGCCCTCGCTTTCGGAATAGTCATCGGGATTCTGCCGCGTGCCGGTGACATGCACCGTCGCGCCCTGCTCGAGAAAACCGTGCGCGATACCATTTCCGATCCCGCTGGTCCCTCCGATGACGAGGACGGTCTTGCCTGTAAAGTCGAGTGGGTTTGCCATTTCTGCTTCCTCAAATCGAGCGGCTGATGACTTCTTTCATGATTTCGTTCGTGCCGCCGTAGATGCGCTGGACCCGCGCATCGCGCCACAGCCGTGCGATCGGATACTCGTTCATGTAACCCGCACCGCCATGCAGTTGGAGCGCCTTGTCGCAGCATTCCCACTGCAGTTCGGTGTGCCAGAGCTTGGCAGCGCTGGCTTCATCAGTTGTTAATTCGCCCTTGAGGTGGCGCAGGATGGCCCAGTCCAGATGCGCCCATCCGACCTGCAATTTGGCAGCCAGGTCCGCGAGGACGAATTTGGTGTTCTGGAATTCGAACACGGTCTTCCCGAATGCCTTGCGGTCCTTCACGAACTTGACTGCCTCGTCGAAAGCACGCTGCGCGCCCGCCTGAGCGCCGACCGCGATGGATAGGCGTTCTTGCGGGAGTTCTTCCATGAGGTGGATGAAGCCGCGGCCTTCCCCGCCGAGCAGATTGTCCTTCGGGACCTTGCAGTCATTGAAGAACAGTTCCGAAGTGTCGGCGGAATGTTGTCCGATCTTGTCGAGATTGCGCCCGCGCTCGAATCCCGGCGTGCCGGCATCGACAAGGATGAGGCTGGTCCCCTTGGCGCCCTGCGCCGGATCGGTCTTGGCGACGACGATCACGCAATCGGCGTTTTGTCCGTTGGTGATGTAGGTCTTGGACCCGTTCACCACCCATTCTTCGCCATCCAGCACCGCAGTCGTGCGCACACCCTGCAAGTCGGATCCCGCGCCCGGTTCGGTCATGGCGATGGCGGTGATGATGTCGCCGGACACCATGCCGGGCAGGTATTTTGCCTTCTGCTCCTCCGTGCCGAGCCGCTCGAAGTAATTGACCGTGATATCGTTCTGGAGGGTGAAACCGGCAGACGAGCCGAGATAGCTCAGCTCTTCGGTGACAATACAGTTGAAACCGAAATCGAGGCCAAGCCCGCCATTCTCTTCACTGACGGTCGGGCAGAGCATGCCGGCCTCGCCGAGTGCCTTCCACGCTTCGCGGCCGACGATCCCTTCTTCCTCGTGCTGGTCGAGGTACGGGGTCATGTGTTCGGAGAAGACCCTGCGGACGGTGTCGCGGAAGGCTTCGTGGTCTTCGTTATAGGCAAAGCGCTTGCTGGTATCGAGCATGTTGGAAATCCTCAGGCGTTCTGGAGACCGGCAAGGCGCTTAGTGATGATCTCCTCGGCCTCAGCCATGATGGAGTCGATCAATTCCTTGCAGGTAGGAATGTCGTTGATGAGGCCTGCCACCATGCCGCAGGACCACGCTCCTGCATCCATGTCGCCTTCCGTCATGATGCGCGGATAGACACCGGCGACCTGTTCGATGATGTCCTCGAACTTAAGATCCGCGCCCTTTTCCTTTTCGATCCGCAGCAATTCCTCGACCGCATCGTTCGCCATCACCCGCTCCGTATTGCGCAGCGGCCGCATGACGAGGCGGGTGTCGAGTTCACTTGCCGCAACGATCGCCTTCTTTACATTCTCGTGTACCGGGGCCTCCTGCGTCGCGATGAAGCGCGTACCCATGTTCATGCCGTCCGCACCCATGGC
>CAYPGL010000248.1:0-924 GCA_964410035.1 uncultured Qipengyuania sp.
AGACCGCCGCCTGACCTGCTTCGGGCATGTCGACCACCACAGTGCGCACCGCCTGAAGTTCGCCTGCGCCATTTTCGATCGACGGCGGGACCGGAGCATCGGATGTCCAATCGCCAAGGAGGCTATCGGTTAGCGTCACTGCCGCGTCGGGCGTGATCCCACCGCTGACGATGACCTTGGTCTTCGCCGGATGCCACCAATTGCGCCGATGCGCGAGCAGGTCCTCGCGCGTAATCACCGCAAGGCTTTCCTGCGTACCGCCCGACAAAGTGCCATAGGGCGCATCGCCATAGAATACGGGCTGCGCCACCATCCGCGCCAGATCGCCCGGGTCATTCAGGCTAACTTCGAGCCCATCGATCGCGCGTTTTCGTTCGCGCTCGAATTCATCCGCCGGGTAGTCCGCGCTGCGGATCATCGCCGCAAGCACCTCGCCCGCCTCTTCCATATTGGCAGCGGGCGCGGTCAAGCTGAAAAAGGTGCCGTCGATGCCCGCGGTCGCGCCGATACTGGCGCCCAGGCTTTCTAGACGGGCGGCGATTTCTTGCGCGCCCATATCGCCCGTTCCCTTGTCGGCCAGCACGGCGGCCATATTCGCGACGCCCGCCTTCGCACGATCGTCGGATCGCGATCCGCCGGGAACTAGCACGGTCATGGTGGCGAAGGGTACGTCCCCGGTTTGTGCCGCGACGACTTCGATGCCGTTGGACAGAGTCCGCTCGACGATCGTGGGCGCTTCTACCGTCGGCTTCACGCCCGGCTCGGGGAGCGGATCGCGCTGGCCTTCGGGCCGCACCGCCAACGGAGTGCGAGTCGGCTCAGGCAGCGTTCGGAAATTCGGAAACGGCGCGGGGTTGGCCCATTCGGCTGGATTTTCCTCGCCCTGTTCATAGGTCATGTCCACTCGGGCGTGCGGATCGAGCC
>CAYPGL010000248.1:934-3207 GCA_964410035.1 uncultured Qipengyuania sp.
GCCATTTGGCTGAGACACGCTGGACGTCGTCGATCGTTACGGCGGAAATTGCGTTCAGCCGCTTGTCCGAAGCGTCGGGATCGCCGGTAGACACCAGCGCCTCGCCCAGTTCAAACGCCCGTCCGCGTGCGGTTTCCCGGCTGCGCAGAGCGTTCGACAGTAATTCGTTCTTAGCTTCGGCCAGTTCATCTGCACTGACCGGCGTAGTCCGTACGCGAGCAAATTCGGCATCGAGGATCGCCTTGACTTCCTCCGCATCGGCGGTGGGATTGGTGATCGCAAAGCCAGCGATCATGCCCGCTTCCTCGCCATCGTTATAGAAGAAGCTTGCATCGACCGCCTTCCCGCTGCGCACCAGCGCTTCGTTCAGCCGACTATTCTCGCCGCGCGCCATGATTGCGGCGAGTACTTCCAGCGCGGCGGCATCGGCGGTCGCGGTCTTAGGGCCTTTCCACAAAGTGCCGCGCACCGGCAGAGGCACGTTGGGCGCACGGGCTACGATGCTGCGTGGCTCCGTTCGTTGGGGCTCTTCGGCGTTCAATTCCAACGGCATCGGCGTTTCGCGCGACGGAATGTCGGCGAAGTATTCATCGACCAGCGCGCGGAGATTGGCCATTTCAAAATTGCCCGCCACGATTAGCGTTGCGGTGTCGGGCCCGTAATAGGCTTCGTGAAAGGCGAGCGCATCTTCGAGCGTCGCGGCATCGAGTTCCTCAATCGACCCGATGCCTGGACGGCGATAGGCGGTGGTGTCGTAGGCGTTTTCGGGTATTACGAATCTTTGGAAGCGGCCATAGGGCGGCGCGAGAACCCGCTGGCGCAATTCTTCTTTCACTACGTCGCGCTCTCGATTGAAGACTTCGTCGTCGACCACGGGAAAAGCCATCCGCTCGCGATGAGTCCAAAGCATCCGTTCGAGATATTCGGCCGGAACGGTCTCGTAATAATTGGTGCGATCCGGTCCGTTCGATGCGTTGCGCGTGCCGCCAACATCGGCGGTGAGACCGTAGATTTGGTTGTACGGCATGTTTAGCGTCTTGCGACTTAGTATGTGTTCGAACAGATGTGCGAAGCCGCTGCGCCCTTCCGGGTCAAGCTTCGAGCCTACATCGTACCACATCGAGGTGGTGACGCTGGAGGTTGTACCGTCCTCGATCGCTATGATCCGCAAACCGTTATCAAGGGTCCAGATCGTATAATCGATTGCGGGCGCACTAACGGCGGCGCTCATGCCATCCTGAGCGAAAAGCGGCGTAGCGGCGCCCAAAGCGATCGCGGCTGTAGAGGCCGCAAGAAACCGGTAGAGCATGATGAGTCCTGTCCCCGAATTGAAGCGCAGAACAGGCCAGACTGCTCTCCCCGCGCAGAAAATTTGCGCTACCAGCGTATGAGCGCGAGCTCGAAATGTCGAGGCGGCGGCCCGAAGGAGTTTCAGGCTTCGGAGGAACTGCGCAGCATTTAGCCGCCGTCCGCAAACAGCCAGTCGAGATAGGCGGCAAGCCGGATCCCGCCCTGCTGCAATCGCCGCTCCATCGTAGCGAGATGCTCGTACTGATAAGCGTAACCAAGTTTTACGATGTTGTCGCTTGAGGCTGGATAGATGGTGTCACGTATCGCAGTACTTTCGCTGATCCAGACGAGAGGATCAGCTTGCCACCAGGAAATAGTTTCTGCCGGATCGATCTGACGGTCGAGCCAGTTTGCGTATTCAGAATAAGACAGGTTCTGGCCCTCGATCATTTTCGTGTCCCAGACCGAGTGCAGATTTGTATCTTCGCCGAACCAGCTTACCTTGACATCGTTGCCTCCGCGATCGGTTCCATCCCCGGCATGAAGCGGCTGATGAACGTCTCCCACAATATGCACGATGAAGCGCAAGGCCTGAGCCTTTTCTTCGTTGGTGGCATCAGCGCTGCGTACTGTCGCTGTGAAGCGCTCTAATGCAGTCAGCGCATCTCCCTCTTGAGGGCTTCCAACTTCGCTATATGTCTCGCCCTTCAGAACTGTGACATAATGATAGGGCCCAGCCTCGGTCTGCCAAAAGGTGCTGGGGTTTGATCTTTCTTCATCCGCCCAGGTGGATGCTTCTGCTAAATCCTCCGCCCCCAGGATCTGTTCAACGTGAGCTGCCGTATGCCCGCTGACGCGCTCGTCCGCGATCTGCCCGATTATTCTGTGGCCGTTCTGCCCCCAGGCGAGTGCGGTAGATGGAAAAGCCAACAGCAGTGTTGCACTCGCAAAATTCATCAGTCGGTTCATAGAGGATCTCCGGA
>CAYPGL010000249.1:0-3171 GCA_964410035.1 uncultured Qipengyuania sp.
CTGCCCGCTTGCGCCAACAGCATGATGAGGGCGTTCTGACGCAGGAAGGTTGATTTACCGCCCATGTTGGGCCCGCCAATCAGCCAGAGCCGGTCGTCCTGTCCCAGCGCACAGTCGTTGGCGACGAAGCGCTCACTGATCTGGGCCAGCGCCTGTTCGACCACCGGATGCCGGCCACCGGCAATCTCGAGGCAGGGTTCGTCGAGCATTTGGGGGCGCGACCAGTCGCCTTCGACCGCGCGTTCGGCCAGCGCCGCCGACACATCGATTCGTGCCAGGGCCGCGGCGGTGGCCGCGATGGCTTCGCGCACGGCGACAACCTCGCCGACGAGTTCCTCGAAATGCGCTTCCTCCACCGCCAGCGCGTGCGCACCCGCTTGGGCGATACGGCTTGCTTCCTCGTGCAGGCCGATAGAGTTGAACCGCACCGCGCCCGCCATGGTCTGCCGGTGCGTGAACCCGCTGTCCTGCGCCATCAGCTTGTCGCCGTGCTTCGCCGGGACCTCAATGAAATAGCCGAGCACTTTGTTGTGCTTGATCTTGAGTGACGGCGTGCCGGTTTCGTCGCGGTATTTCGTTTCGAGCGCGGCGATGGCCCTTCGCGCATTGCCGCTGGTTTCGCGCAGCGTGTCTAGCGCGTCGTCGTATCCGCTGGCAATGTAGCCGCCTTGGCTGCGCTCGGTCGGGGGCGAGGGGACCAGCGCGCGGGCGAGATGATCGACCAGCGCGGCGTGTCCGCAGAGCGCGTCGATCATCCGGCCCAGTAATGGCGGAAGATCCGTGCTCGCGCCCAGCATGTCCCGTATCCGCCGCGCTTCGGATAGACCGTCACGGATCTGGCCAAGGTCGCGCGGGCTTCCGCGGCCTGCAACCAGACGCCCCAGCGCACGCCCGATGTCGGGCGCCTGCCGCAGGACGGCGCGCAGGTCGGCACGAAGCAGCGGATCGACATGGAAGTGATGCACGCTCGCCAGCCGCTCCTCGATCGCGCCGAGATCAGCGAGGGGAGCTGAAAGGTCCTCGGCCAGCTGGCGCGCGCCCGCACCGGTTGCGCAGCGATCAACACAGGCTATCAGGCTGCCTTCGCGCACCCCGTTCTGCGCCGCGAGGATTTCGAGGCTGGTCCGTGTTGCTGCATCCATGGCGAGGTGCGCGCCAGTGCCTCTTGCGACCGGCGGCAGGAGGAACGGCAGCTTACCGCGTCCGGCATGGTCGAGATAGGCAATCAGTCCCGCCGCCGCCGCCAGCATCGGCCGGGTGAAATCGCCCAGCCCGTCCAGCGTGGCGATCCCGTGAATATCCTTCAGCCGCGTTTCACCATCCTCGCTGCGGAAATCGTGCCGGGGGCGGGAGATGACATCGGAGGTAGCATCCACCCAATCATCGGGCCCCACGACCTCGCTTGCACCAAACCTTGCCAGAACTGCATCGAGCCGGTCCGGAGGGCAATCTTCCAGCTCCATCCTGCCGGTCGAAATGTCGCAGGCCGCGATGCCGACGCCGTCGCGCACCGGGGCGACCGCCACCAGCAGGTTCGCGCGCCGGGGCTCGAGCAGCGCTTCTTCCGTCAGCGTCCCCGCCGTGACGAAGCGCACGATATCGCGCGAAACCAGCGCCTTGGACACCGGCTTGCCTTCGCGCTTCGTGCGCTCTCTGGCTTCGTCGGGCGTTTCCGTCTGTTCGGCAATCGCGACGCGGCAGCCGCCCTTGATCAGCCGGGCGAGATAGCCTTCCGCCGAATGCACCGGAACGCCGCACATCGGCACGGGCTGCCCCCCGTGCTCGCCGCGCGTTGTCAGCGCAATGTCCAGTACCTGCGCAGCGACTTTCGCATCGTCGAAGAATAGCTCGAAAAAATCGCCCATCCGGTAGAACAGCAGCGCATCCCCCGCTTCGCGTTTGAGCGCGAGGTATTGCTGCATCATGGGGGTGGGTTTGTCGGCCATGGGCCGCCTTAGCTAGCCCCTGCGCAGCGAGGCGTCACGCGCTCGGCTTTACGCCACTGGGGAAACCATATTGCACCCAGTCCGCGGGGCATTGCGCCACCGACTCCGCTGCAGTCGATTGCGAATCTTCGATCCAGCAATCGTCGAACACCGAACAGTAGCACACCTGTGTCCGGACGCGCAGCCGAGCATTGTCTAACCGTTCGTAGGTCGAAGGTCGTAGCCCATCAGGAGAAACGGTGACGAAAGCCACTTCGTCTCCGGGAGAAATGACTTCGCCGTTAACTGCGGAGAGTACCATTTTGAGCGGCTCGCCTTGGGCAAGACAGCAGTCGCGCACCATTGAGGGGATTGAACGATACGCCTTTCCGTCCAAGCTCAACTGCATGCCCGCAATTCTTGCTGGCCCCACGCCACGGTTAGCGACATTCAGGCTGATTTGCGGGTTGCCCGCGTCGTCGAGATTGCCTGTGTCGTAGCTCACATTTGGCCAGACGCTTCCAATCTGCATTTTCTTCGTCGCTTCCGCCTGTTCAAAAGCGAAATAGGCGACGGCGCCGGAAATCACCAGAGCGGGGGCCGCGACGAACAGGTTGCCGAGTGCCAATAAAGGCAGAAAGCGGAGCGCGCGGGCGGCTATTCCGCGTCCCGCTCCGTTGCGCTCTATCACTCGCAGTCGCTCTTCCATCCGCGCAAGGCGGCTTGCCGATGAATCGGACGATTCGCTTTCGGTGTCGGTCATGGCGCGAATTGCTATGCGCGACTTTGGCTGCGTCAAGCGAATAGACGAACGGCCTTTCCCCTATGACTTCCCCGAAAATCCTCTTAGGAGCTTGCCTCGAGATATTAGAGGACCCGCCTGAAGGACAAGCATGGCCGAAGAAAAGCAGACCGGTTTCAACACGCGCGAGGCGCTGTTCTATCACGAAACGATCCGCCCGGGTAAGATCGAGATCATCGCCAGCAAGCCCATGGCGACACAGCGCGACCTTGCGCTGGCCTATTCTCCCGGCGTTGCGGCCCCGGTCGAGGCTATCGCCGCCGATCCCAAGAATGCGGCGCGCTATACCGCTCGTTCCAACCTCGTTGCGGTAATTTCCAACGGCACCGCCATCCTCGGCCTCGGCAATCTCGGCGCGCTGGCGTCCAAGCCGGTGATGGAAGGCAAGGCGGTCCTGTTCAAGCGCTTCGCCGACATCGACGCCATCGACCTCGAGGTCGACAC
>CAYPGL010000250.1:0-3169 GCA_964410035.1 uncultured Qipengyuania sp.
GAAGGCTAGCTCTTCTCGTTTGCGTGCTTCGCGTCTCGGGTGCTCTCGACCATTCCTTCGTGGATAAAACCGATCGGCTGGAAATCTGCAGCCCGCTTTTTCAGTTCGCCACGCATCTTCTTGTATTCGGCTTCCATCTGGCTTGTTACGGTGGCACGGCTGTCCTCGAGCGCTTCGGAAAAATCGGCCGAGGTCACCTCCTGAACATCCCTGCCAGCCCGTTTCAGGGCGTTCAGCCCTGCCCGGCGGACCACGTCCTCAAGGTCCGCGCCGGTGAAACGCTCGGTTTTGCCCGCGACATCGCCGAGATCGACATCCCCGGCCAGAGGCATGTTCTGTGTATGAATTCCAAGGATCTGGGCGCGCCCCGCCTTGTCGGGCGTGCCCACATAGACCAGTTCGTCGAACCGGCCCGGTCGCAACAGGGCTGGATCGACCAACGTCGGGCGGTTGGTCGCACCGATGACCACCACGGATTGCAATTCTTCCAGTCCGTCCATTTCGGCAAGGATAGTATTAACCACGCGGCCTGTAACCTGCGGCTCGCTTTGCCCGCTTCCGCGTGCGGGAACGAGGCTGTCGATCTCGTCTATGAAGACGACGCATGGAGCCACCGCGCGTGCCCGCTTGAACATGCGTGCGATCTGCTGTTCGCTCTCGCCATACCATTTGGACAGAAGATCGCTCGATTTCATCGAGATGAAGTTCGCTTCGGCTTCCTTTGCGACGGCCTTGGCCAGCAACGTCTTGCCCGTGCCCGGCGGACCATAAAGCAGGAAGCCCTTCGCGGGTCTGATCCCCAGGCGGTGGAAAGCGTCGGGGTTCTTCAGCGGGAGTTCGATGCCTTCCTTCAGCTTCTCGATGGCATCGCCCACACCGCCGATGTCGGACCAGCCCACATTGGGAACCTGGACCATGACCTCGCGCATGGCGCTAGGCTGGACACGCTTTAACGCCGAGAGGAAATCCTCGCGGCCTACGTAAAGTTCGTCGAGTACTTCGGGCGGAATCGTCCGCTCGTCGAGGTCGATCTTGGGCATGATCCGGCGCACCGCGTCGATCGCGGCCTCACGGGTCAGGGCGGCGATATCCGCACCGACGAACCCATAAGTTGCTTTCGCGAGTTCGGCCAGATCGACCTTGTCGCCCAACGGCATGCCGCGGGTGTGAATACCCAGAATTTCACGCCGGCCCTTCTCGTCTGGCACGCCGATAACGATTTCGCGGTCGAACCGGCCCGGCCGGCGAAGCGCCTCATCGATCGCTTCGGGACGGTTCGTTGCAGCGATAACCACGAGGTTCGAGCGTGATTCCAGCCCATCCATAAGTGTGAGCAATTGAGCAACGAGGCGCTTCTCTGCCTCGCCCGGTACGCGGTCGCGCTTGGGGGCAATGGAATCGATCTCGTCGATGAAGATGATTGCAGGCGCTGCCTTGGTGGCCTGCTCGAATACCTGCCGCAGCGCCTTTTCGCTGTCACCATAGCCAGAGCCCATGATTTCGGGGCCGTTGATGGTGAAGAAATTCGCATCGCTTTCGTTGGCCACTGCCTGAGCAAGCCGTGTCTTTCCGGTTCCGGGAGGACCATGGAGCAGCACGCCCTTGGGCGGATCGACGCCGAGCCGTGTGAAGAGTTCGGGATAGCGCAGCGGCAGTTCGACCATTTCGCGCAGCGCCTGAATGGTATCCTCGATACCGCCGACGTCGTCGTAGTTCACTACCGCGCGCGCATCGCGCGGTGCCTCGAATTCGGCGCGTAGTTCGACTTCCGTATTCTCGTCGATATGGACGATGCCCTTGGGGCTCGTCGAAACGACCGAAAGGCGGATCTGGGTCAGCGCATAGGCTGGCGCATTGAACATGCGGCGCACCTCGGGCGGCATGTTCTGGACGGGCTGCTGGCCGGTGGTCGCCACGAGATCGCCGGCGGTAAGGGGCTTGCCGGCAAAATTGCGCTTGAGCGCCTGTGCCGGACCCTGGAGCCTCATGTCCCGATTGGCGGGGGCGAAGACAACGCGCGTGGCTGGACGCGACTCGGCTGCCTTTACCTTGACGTGTTCGCCCGATCCGACTTCGGCATTCCCGCGCTGGAGTCCGTCGAGCCGGATGACCTCGATCGATTGGTCTTCGTCATAGGCCGACATGGCTATGGCCACAGTGGCCCGCTTGCCGACGATCTCGACCGGATCGCCCTCAGTGATGCCGAGGGCTTGGAAAGTGGATCGCGGCATTCTGGCGATGCCCCGGCCGCTTTCCTCCTGCCGTGCCGCGGCGACCTGCAGCCTGACTGTCTTATCCTCTACCGCCGTCGTCGCAACATCCGCATCGGCCATCTGGGGCAACTCCCTCGCAACTTCGCATAATTTCCATCCCGCAGATGGGGACGGGTGACAGACATGCAATGAGTGAGAGGGCTTGGGGGTCCACGAGCGCGAGGCTGGCGGGCAAGAAAAAAGCCCGGCTGGCGAACCAACCGGGCTTAAAAAGTCTTGGGAGAGGATGCCTGAAAGGCGTGGAAGCATATGCTCGTATAGCGCCTATTGTGCAAGTGCGAAAAGAACAAGAATTGTTGCATAATACGCACGTCTAGCTCTTAAGTGGCTGAATTCACTTTAGCGTCATCGTACGTTTTCTCGCAAGTGCAGCGAAACGCAAGCTTCTGGTGCTAGTCTTCGGATCTGATCGAATGGGCGCCCCGATAGAAAATTAGGTGCAGCCTTCGTTTCCCTTGCCGGACTTGCTAGCGGTGTGCGTTAAGAGCCCGCCTGTTCCGGGGGTGACTTATTCCTGACACAGCGCTAGCAGCCAAGCCGTAACGGAGGTCCGATGAACAAGCTCTTTCCCGACGCCGCTTCCGCCCTCGACGGGCTGCTAACAGACGGCATGCTGATCGCCAGCGGAGGCTTCGGCCTCTGCGGCATCCCCGAGCGGCTGTTGACCGCCATTCGCGAAAGTGGGGTGAAGAACCTAACCTTCGCCAGCAATAATGCCGGGATCGACAATGAAGGCATAGGCATGCTGCTGCGCACGCAGCAGGTGAAGAAGATGATCTCCTCCTATGTCGGCGAGAACAAGGAATTCGAGCGTCAATTCCTTTCAGGCGAACTCGAAGTCGAATTCTGCCCGCAAGGGACTCTGGCCGAACGCATGCGTGCAGGCGGCGCGGGCA
>CAYPGL010000251.1:0-3155 GCA_964410035.1 uncultured Qipengyuania sp.
ATAGTAGGGCTTCTCGAAATACAGCGGATCGATCTCGCAGGCGTCCACGAACTGGACCAGCTCGAGCGTGCGCTTGCTTTCTATCTTGACTGCTTCGATCTCGTCTTCCTCGAGCAGCACGTAATTGCCCTTAGAAATCTCGTAACCCTTGATGATCTCGTCGCGGTCCACCGGGCCGATCCCGGGGACCACTTTCTCATACGAAATCCGTTTGCCGCTCGGCTCATGGATCTGGTTGAAGCGGATCTTGGCGCCCGATTTCGTGGCGGAGTAGATCTCCACCGGTATAGAGACCAGCGCCAGCCTGATCTGCCCCTGCCAATATGCGCGTGCCGCCATAACTTTTCCCTTCGCTATACAAGCGAGCAAAACGGAAAATCGTTTCAAGCTTAGTGAGTATCCCGGCGCCTGAGGGTTTTCGAACGTCCGACAGAGGAGAGCACACGACGCTTGCCGGTCTTGACCATACCACCTCTCCTTCGCACTACGGCGGTAAGACCAATCCGAGGAATTTGCCAAAGTGACCCAAGCAGCACGACTTCCCGCCCGCCACCGATCCTGGCTCTTTGCGCCCGGCGATAGCGAAAAAAAGATGACCAAGGCCGCCGAGGGCGAGGCGGATATCGTGATTTTCGATCTCGAGGACGCGGTGGCGGAGGATGCCAAGGGGCGCGCGCGCGAAGCGATCCGCGCGTTCCTGACCGGGCGGAGCGAAGCCGAGCGGGAGCGGCTGTGGGTGCGCGTCAATCCGCTGGACGGGCCGCACACCGCAGACGATCTCGATGCGATAATGCCCATGGGGCCTGGCGGGATCATGCTTCCCAAATCGCGCGGGCGGCATGACGTTGAAGAGCTCGACCGGATGCTGACTGCGCTGGAGCTGGAAAACGGCATTCCTGCCGGGACCACCCCGTTGATCGCGCTGGTTACCGAAGTCGCCGCCGCGATGTTCACCACCGGTGACTATGCAGATGCGCCCCGCCTTGTGGCCATGACGTGGGGGGCGGAGGACCTTGCCGATTCCATCGGGGCGCTTTCCAACCTGGGGCCGGACGGGCAATACACTTTCACCTATGAGCTCGCGCGCAGCCTGACCTTGCTGGGCGCGGCGGCTGCGAGCGTACCAGCTATCGAAACGATCGACGGGGATTTCCGCAACCTGGAGGGGCTGCACTCCCGCGCCGAGCGGGTCCGACGCGATGGTTACCGCGGAATGCTGGCTATCCATCCAGCGCAGGTGCCGGTGATCAATGAGGCTTTTACCCCGGGAGAGGACGAAATCGCAGAGGCTCGCGAGATCGTGGCGCTGTTCGAAGGCAACCCGGGCGCCGGTACCATCGGGCACAAGGGCAGGATGCTCGACCGCCCCCACCTCAGCCGGGCGCGGCAATTGCTGGCGCAGGTCGAAGCGTAGCGGGGTATCTTCGAACGCGACCGGCCCGGAAGGAGTGTTGCGCGGAAGTCGCACTTCCCAGTGTTGACGAATGCGGCGGGGCGCCCGCCTTGAAACTTTTGGTGCCCACTTTACCAGTTGAGGCTTGGAATCATCGATATTGGGGGCAGCAATGCGTTACAGCAGTTTGAATTCGAAACGTCGTTCAGTTTTGCGGGCCGGTACCGGGCTTGCGGCAATCGCGCTATCCAGCGGGGCCTTTGCGCAAGATACGGACAACGAAGAAGATCCGGCCGTAACCGTCACGACTGAAGAGGCACCTGTGGCGGAAGCCATCGTCGTTACGGGTTCGCGCATTACCTCGGTAACTCCTTTCAACAGCCCTGACCCCATCTCGATCGTCAGCCCGGAAGTCGCACGGTAGGAAGGCAAGCTTGATCTCGCGAGCGCGCTTCAGAGCTCGCCGGTCGCTGCAGGTTCGACGCAGATCACCGCAGCCCTTTCTTCGAACTTTGTGACCAACGGCGGCCCCGGCGCGCAAACGATCGACCTTCGCGGTCTCGGACCGAACCGGACGCTGGTTCTGCTCAACGGTCGCCGGGCCGGCCCTGCCGGTACGCGCGGCGCAGTGTCGTCCTTCGACCTTAACGTCCTTCCGCTCTCGATCGTCAACGACATCCAAATTTTGAAGACCGGCGCTTCGTCGATCTACGGTTCCGACGCCATCGCAGGTGTCGTAAACATTTTTACCGGAAATCGGGAAGACGGCCTCTCGCTGGACTTCAATGTCTCGGTGCCCTTCGACAGCGGCGGTGAGGAATATCGCGGCAGCCTGGCCTATACGAAGACCTTCGAT
This sequence comes from uncultured Qipengyuania sp., assembly GCA_964410035.1. Classification (GTDB taxonomy): domain Bacteria; phylum Pseudomonadota; class Alphaproteobacteria; order Sphingomonadales; family Sphingomonadaceae; genus Qipengyuania. The sequence goes on from CAYPGL010000251.1 coordinate 2,250, forward strand.
CGCGGTCACTTCACCATCGCCGGCGACTATTCGCATACGAATGAGCTGGCTCGCAACGATCGTGACTATCTCGCGTGCCCCGAGTCCTATATTTTCGACGAAAGCGGTAGTCGCGCCGATCTGATCGATCCGCGCACCGGCCAGCCGATGTGCGACGATCTGCGTTGGGGCCATGTCTGGACCTACAATCTCATCGACAACCTCCAGCTTGACGGGCCGGGCGGGCCGAACACGGGTATACAGACCTCCCCCAATGGAAGCACCGTGCTGCTCCAGTACCAGTATCAGAATGGCTTTGCAGCGGGTAACCTGGGCATTCCCGCCTATGGTGACCCAGCTTACGCCGGTGACTTCGGCGCGCCCGAAGGGTTCTTCCCGACCGGATACAATTCGGAAAGCATGGCGGTCCAGAATGCATACCACCCCTATGCTGGTGAGCAGACACTGATTCCGGAAACTGACCTTTATACTGCCTATGCTGAAGGCGCTTACGAGCTTTCAGATGCAGTCGAGTTGTTCGGGGAATTCCTGTTCAACCGCCGCGAAACCTATCAGAACGGTTGGCGTCAGTTCTGGAATTTCGGCTATACGGGTGACCTCTACGGTACGGGCGCAGGCAATTACTTCAACTACTGGGGTGAAGGCTTTGAAGGGATAAACTTCATCAGCCCGACGGCGATCACCAATCAGGCCGACAATAGTCAGAAAGTCGATTACTATCGCGGTGTGGGCGGTCTTCGTGGCAACATTTCGTCGGTCGGCAATTGGAAATACGACGCCTATGTCCAGTACAGCCGCAGCGATGGTCGCTACCGGTCGCAGCAGATCCTGCAGGATGCGTATGACACGGGTTATTTCCAATACAGTTCCTGCGTAGGAACTGTCACACCGATCTCGGGCCGCAAC
>CAYPGL010000252.1:0-3143 GCA_964410035.1 uncultured Qipengyuania sp.
CGGCGAGCAGCCCCACCCCGATCAGGGCAGCCAGCCACAGCGACTGCACCGCCTCGGCCAAGACATGCGCAAAATCGTGCCGGGCGAGTTCGAGCGCGTCTTCCTCGTCGCGCGAAGTGACCAGGGCCAGTTCGGCATCGCCTTCAAATGCGCGGTTAATGTCACGCAATTCGCCATCGACGCGCGCGGCAATTGCCGCCTTTGCGAGGCCGGGGCCGATCGCCGCGGCCACATCGGCAGGCGTGCTGCCCGGCTCCATTTCGCGCACCGAACCATCGGGCAGGCTGATCTTTAGAAGTTCCGTCATCGTCTAATCCGTTTGGTTGCACGCGCCATGGCACAGCTAGGCGCAGCCTTGAAGCGGCGTTTGGGAGAATTTCGCGATTTCGGGAGGTAACGCCGTGCCGCCCGAAACCGGGCGGCGGAGTATCGCATCAGATCGCGACCACCCGCCCCCAAAAAGCCAGGGTGGTAGTAGTCGTGGTCGTGCCGCGCATCTGCATCATGCCTTCCGAGATAGCTTCTAAAGTCCGATATCTCAACCGATATCGATGCGCCGCGCGCCGGCGAGGGTGGAAAGGCGATGGGTCGCGACCACACCTGCACCCTTTTCGCGAACGCTGGAAAGGAAACGGTATTCGCTGGTCGAGCGGCCCGGTGTCAGCTCGACGGCCATGTATCCGCGCATCGACGAATCCATCCATTTCAGTTCCGGATTGCGCGCGACAAGTGCATTGGCAATGTCGCCAGGCGCAATCTGCGGCAGGAAATTTTCGAAGCCGGGTGAGGTGACCGAATGCCCGCCGAATTCGACGCCGACCGCTTCCCCGTCATGAGCTAGGTCGAAGGCCCAGGCGTTGTGCGTGTCGCCCGCAAGGCTGACGAGATTGGCATCCGCAGCCAGCGCAGCCTCGTACAGGCGCGCACGGGCGGAGGGATAGCCGTCCCAGGCATCCATGTTGAGCGGCAGTTCCGCGCGGCTGGCGATTGCGCCTGCCCTGACCCGCTCCAGCACGTAATCGGGCAGACCGTCCGGGAGGTTGTCGGTCAGCGAGGTCGCTGATGCGGCCTTGCCCATGAGCACCTGCTGGACGAGTACCTGCCACGTTTTTCCGCCGCTGCGGGAACGCTTCAGGCCCTCGGCCAGCCAAGCCTGCTGGGCAGCACCCAGAACCTCGCGCGCTGGATTGCCATATTCCCCGTGCCGGAATGCAGCGAGACGTGCAATGCCGTCTTCCGGCGAAGTCATCCCGCGCAAAAGGCTGTTGTAATCGAACTGCTGCGAGCGCGCCGTAAGCCGGGTTTCAAGACGAAACAGCGTTGCAAGATCGCCCACCTCGTAAGCGGCCCATGGTTCGTCCGATACGGGCATCCATTCACGATAGGCGCGCATGGATGCCGCCTTACGAACCGGCCACGGCCCTTCGGTTTCCGGCTGGTGGTTCTGCGCGCCGCCTTCCCAGCTATCGTTGGTGCTTTCGTGATCGTCCCAGCCTGCAATCATGGGATAGAGCTGGTGCAGGCGCTGCAGGTCCCCGTCGGAGCGATACTGGGCGAACCGCGCACGGTAATCGGCCAGCGCGACCGTTTCGGAGAGCGGATCGAGCGGAGCGCGAGCTTCCAGAAATTCGCGCTGCGAGGGATAGCTGCCTTGGGCATATTCGTAGAAATAGTCGCCAAGGTGCAGCGCGCAGTCGAACTCATTGGCTTCGGCTGCGTGGCGATAGGCGTTGAACCAGCCGAAACCGATATTGGAGCAGGAAAATACCGCCATGCGCCAGCGCGCGGTAGGACCTTCGGGCAGGGTCCGCGTCCGGCCCATGTCCGACATCGAACCGTTCGGCGCCACGAAGCGATAGTAGTACCAGCGGCCCGGCTCGAGCCCGTTAGCCCACGCCTTGGCGCAGAAGTCGTTTTCGGGAGAAGCCGCGACCGGACCTTCGGCGACGACACGCATGTTCACATCCGCCGTCAGCACCTGCCAGGTCAGCGAAGTTTCCTGACCACCGACATAGCGCGTCCACAGCAGCACGCGATCCCCGCCCGGCTCGCCGCTCGCGACGCCGTGGGTAAAGCCGTGCGCAGTTTCGGAAATTTGCGCAGCGAGCGGTGCGCTGGCGAAGCCTGCACCGAGTAGACCGCCCTTGAGCAGGGTACGCCGATCGAGCGGCACAATTTGGGGTGAGGCTGGCGGTTCGGCGAATGACATGCGGCGATACTCCCTATCCGGGCCATGACTGCGCTGCATGGCAGTGCGATGACAAGTCCCGATAGGAGAAGGTGACAAGGAACAGCGTCTATTTGGAAAGTGTACTTGACAGTCCGGCAATCGTATGGCAAGGTTACTTTACATATGGAAAAGGGTACTTGCTATGAAACAAATCCAACTTTCCCTTCTTTTGGCGGCCGCAATGATCGGCATCGCCCTTCTCGCAGTGTTCGAGTATGTGCCTGAAGAGGTGGCGCAATATTCACCCTTTCTCCTCCTTGCCATGTTCCCCGGCGCTTGGCTGCGTCGTGACTGTTCCTGCAATCCTGTGAAGCGAGGTGAAGCATGAATGCCGCTGCCGGGGCGGGCTTCTCCAAATCTGTCCCCTTTTGGGCCGGACTGGCCTTCGGTACATTCGGTGCTGTCATGGGATTGGCGCTTTCCGACGCGATCAATGTCGTGACCACCCTGATTCTGATGATCGTGCCCGCCGGACTGTTCTTTCAGACTATGCGTGTCGCGGGCCGAAAGGCCAAAGCATGCAGAAGCACAGGCGAAGCGCAGCGGCGCTACGTCAAGCGGGTCGCACTCTTCGCCTCGGCCTATCTCGTGGTCCTCGCCTTGCAAGTCATGGTGCTTGAAGATGCGAATCCGTCCCTGTCAGTTCGCGTCGGCATCTCGGTGCTCCCCGGTCTTGCGGTGCTCGGGATATTCTGGGCGATCGGCAGGCTGATCGTCGAAGAGCAGGACGAATTCATTCGTATGCTCATTGTGCGGCAGACGCTCGTCGCGACCGCCCTCGCGCTCGGATTCGCGACCCTCTGGGGCTTTCTCGAAGTTGGCGAAGTCGTGCCGCATCTCGAGGCCTATTGGTTTGCAGTGGCATTCTTTTTCGGCCAGTTCGTCGGCGCGGTTTCGAACAGGCTTACCTTCG
>CAYPGL010000253.1:0-3141 GCA_964410035.1 uncultured Qipengyuania sp.
GCACAATCATTCGCACCAACACCGACGGCTCCAAAGTGGAAAAGGTCGCCGGTGAAATAGCCGGTCTCGTCGATCTGCTCGATGATCTGGTCGGCGAGGAGGAGGTCGCCGCCGGACAGGATCTCGCCGGCCTGCCGCCGGAGATGCTCGTGGAGCGAGAGGCCGCCGCTCTCGAAGCTGTCGAAGTCGAGCGGCTCGCCCGAGCCGCCGCCGCCGATCCCTTCCAGCCCGAGCCCCCCGTCCAGCCCGCGCATCGAATCGGACGGCCCGTCCTGGTGGAAGTCCTCGCTGTCGGGATCGACGTCCAGCGCCCCGTCCCCGCCGCCCGCGTCGATCTCGGGCGGCTCGTCCGCCGCCGCTGGCGCGGTCTCGGCCTGCGGGGACTCCGCTTCGGTTTCGCCGCCGGCCTCGAGCAGCGGATTCTTCTCGATCTCCTCGGCGATGAAGCCTTCGACCTCGAGGTTCGACAGTGCCAGCAGCTTGATCGCCTGCTGCAGCTGCGGCGTCATCACCAGCGATTGCGTTTGCCGTAGGTCTAGCCTCGGACCGAGCGCCATGATCTAGCTCCGGGCGCGCGCCGCTATCACAGCGTGAAGTTCTCGCCGAGATAGAGGCGTTTGACATTCTCGTCCGCCACCAGCGCTTCGGGCGTGCCGGCAAACAGCACCTGACCGCCATATATGATGCAGGCGCGGTCGACGATTTCCAGTGTTTCGCGGACATTGTGATCGGTAATCAGCACACCGATGCCGCGGGTCTTGAGGTCCTTTACCAGGTCACGGATATCGTTGATCGACAACGGGTCGATCCCGGCGAAGGGCTCGTCCAGCAGCATGATCGACGGTTTGGCGGCCAGCGCACGGGCGATTTCCGCACGCCGCCGTTCACCGCCGGAAAGGGCCATGGCGGCACTCTCGCGCAGGCGGGTGAGACCGAATTCGTCGAGCAGCCGATCGAGCTCGGCGGCCCGCGTTTCCTTGTCGGGCTCGACCATTTCGAGCACGCAATTGATATTCTGTTCCACCGTCATGCCGCGAAAGATGCTGGTTTCCTGCGGCAGATAGCCGAGGCCGAGGATCGCGCGGCGATACATCGGAAGATTGGTGACATCCTCGCCGTCCATTAGGATGCGCCCGGCATCAGGGCGCACGAGACCCATAATCGAATAGAAGCAGGTGGTCTTGCCGGCACCGTTCGGGCCGAGCAGGCCGAGCACTTCACCCTTGCCGACGCTGAGCGAAATGTCCGTCAGCACCTGCCGCTTGTCATAGCTCTTGGCGATCGAGATCACTTCGAGCCCGCCCTGCGGAATCGGCGGCGCGGCATCATGCACCGCTTGGTTGTCAGAGCTCATCAGGTCTTCGGCCATGCGGCGGGCCATAGCACGCGCGGCGGAGAGGAAAACCCCCGGGAAGGCACTGTGTGACGAAGTTGGCAAGAATCGTGCATGAGCGGAGGGGAGAGGGGCATTTTTGGCGTGTACTGCTTGCCAGACTGCAACAATTTTGAAACTATGCCCGTTCGGAGAGAATGTCCGGGGAGACATGCGATGGGCAAGGTGATCGAAAACCACCACGAAATGAGCACCGTGGACCACGGCCACGCGCGCGACTGGCGCAAGGCCATGAGCGACAATGTCGCGCTAGCCCTGATTGTATATACCGGCCTGCAGATTTTCGTGACGGTCAACGCGCTGAAGGAGGGTGTGTCCTCGACGCTTCCCTATTTCGCCCTCGTTTTTCTCGTCGCCGCGATCATCCCTGCGTGCCGCTGGGCTGAAAAGCGCTGGAAGGATCTCTCGCCCGCAGCGGCCAGCGACGAATCGCTGAAGGGCGAATTTCGCCGCGACCAGTTCATCCTCTGGTCTGCCGCGATCGGGCTGCCGCTCCTTCTGACGGCATTGTTCAAGATGATGTTTTCCGCAATCGCCTGAGGCCTTGCGCCATCCGCTGCGGCTCCCTAGCCGGACCTCTCCAAGGTTTGCGGAGTATTGAAACGGAATGATCGACAAGGAAACCGCTCTGGCGCGCTGCCAGGACCTCGTGGCGCTTGCCCGGCGGAATGGCGCAGACACGGCAGATGCCGTCGCACGCGCCAATGCTTCCGAATCGGTGACCATGAGGCTCGGCAAGCTAGAGGAGGTCGAGCGTTCGGAGAGCGAGGAGATCGGCTTGCGGGTGTTCGTCGGCAAGCGGTCCGCCTCGATCCATACCAGCGATTTTGCGCCCGACGGTCTTCGGGCGCTCGCCGAACGAGCCGTGCAGATGGCGCGCCATGCGCCGGAAGATAGGCACTCCGGCCTCGCTCCGCAGGACAAGCTCTTCACTGGTGAATTGCCCGATCTCGAACTGGATGACCCGGACCAGCCCCATCCCGACACCCTGCGCGAAGCTGCGTTGAGTACCGAGGATGCGGCGCGCTCCGTCGATGGAGTGACCAACAGCAATGGCAGCAGTGCGGGGGCGAACCGCGCGGTAGTCGCCTTGGCGACCTCCGAAGGTTTTGCTCGCGGTTATGCCGGCAGCGGTTTTTCGCTTTCGGCCAGCGTCATCGCCGGTGAAGGCGGCTCGATGCAGACTGATCACGCATCGCGCAGTGCGCGTTTTCGCGCCGACCTGCCGAATCCCGAAACGGTGGGCCGAGAAGCCGGCGAACGCGCCGTTGCCCGGCTCAATCCCAAATCCATGCCGAGCCGCAAGCTTCCCATTGTATTCGAACCTCGTATCGGCGGCGGTCTGGTGGGGCACCTGCTCGGTGCGATGTCAGGCCCTGCCATCGCGCGCAAATCGAGCTTCCTGCTGGGGCTGGAGGAAAAGGAGCTGTTCGATCCCTCCATCCGCATCCTTGAGCAGCCCTTGCGCAAACGCGGCCAGCGTTCGCGCCCTTTCGATGGAGAGGGCGTGCCCTGCACCGATCGCACGCTGGTGGAGGACGGGTACGTCACCGGCTGGCTGACAAATGTGTCTTCCGCCGATCAGCTTGGGCTGGAACTTACCGGGCATGCCTCGCGCGGCGGCGGCGGATCGCCTGGGGTCAGCGCCAGCAACGTCCATATGGAGCCCGGTCGCGTTTCGCCCGACCGGCTAATGGAGGACATCGAGGACGGGCTCTACGTCACCTCGCTCTTCGGGCAGGGCGTGA
>CAYPGL010000254.1:0-3119 GCA_964410035.1 uncultured Qipengyuania sp.
GTCGATCTATTTCAATTCGACGGGCAGGGCGAAGGTTGAACTGGCATTGGCCAAGGGCAAGCAGGCCCATGACAAGCGGCAGACGATCAAGGAGCGCGACTGGAAGCGAGATAAGGCGAGATTAATGCGCGAAAAGGGATAGAGAGCTAGCTCCCCTTTCGTATCGAGTTCGTGCTAACCACATCGATGATCATGCTTGCTTCGCCGCACCTTCCATCTGAATTGCTCCTTCGCCCGGCTCCGATCGAATATCTCACCGGGCTGCGCCGGTGAAGGGGTTCAAGTCCAAGACCTTCCTCGCGGACCTGTTCCGTGAGCATATGCCGTCGCGCGAAGAGATGGCGGAAAATCGATTTCTGAAGCCAATCGCCCACCGCTTTCTCACTCCAGAACTGTGGCGGTTTACGCGTCGCAGTGTCCCGCGAGGTGTCGCGCTCGGGCTATTCGCTGCCTTTATCGTGCCCATAGGACAGATATTCCTCGCCGCGTTCATGGCATTACCGGCACGCGCGAATGTGCCCCTTGCTGCGCTAGTCACGTTCGTCACCAACCCATTCACCCTGCCGTTCTGGTTATATTTCGCGAACCGGACTGGGCACCTCGTACTAAATCTCGACGCCGCCGTAGGCGCCGGTGCTGGACGATTTGCCGAGAACAGCGGCGCTTTGGCTGGCTGGCTGGAAGCGGGCGGAGTAACTGCATTCGGTTTCCTCGTGCTGGCAGTAGTGAGCGCCGGGGTCGGCTACCTTACCGCCGGATTTGCTTGGCGAGTGATTATCGCACGGAGACGGGAAAAGAAATTGGCCCGCATGGAAAACCGGCTCGACGATAGACTGGGTGAGGAAAACGAATGAGCTGGGAAGGAGACCGCGATCTCGAGGGCTTGCCTCCGCTCCCGCTCATTCTTGGCATCGTCGTCGCTTTCGTATCATCTATTGCGCTTGTTTGGCTGGCAGCGGGCACTGCGATTGTCGCAGGTGCCTATGCGGGCACTTTGCTGGTTGTGGTTTTCGCCCTGCTGTTGGGGCCTCGCTTCAAGCCGGATCAGACCGGAGACGGGTTTGCGCACCCCGACTGGAGCGTTACGTCTGCAGCAATTCAAAACCGACGCCGCGGTGTTGCCGTGGTTGACCGCGCCAACAGACTGACCTGCGCGAATTCAACTTACGAAAAGTGGTTCGGCGCCGACCTCGCGCCCCACGAAATCCAGTTCAGCGAAGCAGCGTTGAACAAAATTGCTACTGCATCACGGCAGGCCTGGCGTGACGGTCATGCGGAATGCAAGGATCTTTTCCTAGCCTCGGGAAGCAATGCTTACAGCCTGATCATTGAGCGAGTGGGGAGAGGCGAGGATTATCTGGTCTGGCGCTTCGGGGAAATCCTGAAGGAGCGCAGCTATGATGGCGTCGCAGACCGCATTTCCGGACCCTTCGGATCCATACTCTCTCGCTCGGGCATCGAATTGGCACTCGTGGCACCGGATGGCATCGTTCAGGTCGCAACACCGGGACTGGCCGAACGGGCTACGGGGGCGAAAGATACCACTCTTAGCGGACAGGAATTCGTGCAGCTTCTGCGCTCGGACGATCGGGACCGAATATTCTTTGCAGGAGAAGGGCAGCAGGGCTCACCGCAGACATTGGTTCATATTCCGCTCGACCCGGCGGCAGCGGCAGAAGGGGAGCCCGCTCCCGCGCTGATGGTCCTCGTTGACAGTGCCGTAGGGATAGGCGGGGGCGCACAAGCAAGCGGAAAGGCCGCGATCCCCCAGCTCGAAGCCTTGCTTTCGGCCTTGCCCCTCGGTTTGGCGCTGACGGATCGAGACGGGCGCTTCCTCTTCGCCAACAAGGCATTCTTGCGTGCCGTGGAGCGAGAGGGAAATGGGCTCCCCCAATTCCCGTCAGACCTCGTCGTGCGCGAAGACAAGGCCGCGATGGCCGATACGGTCCGCCGGTTCGCGAAGGGAGCAACCGCGAGCGGAGACATGGCGGTGCGTCTTGCCAACGACAAGGAAGAGCCGGTCTCGATTGGCCTCGCGGGTGTTCGCGGATTGGGGGATGCTGCCGTTCTACTTTCCATCAGCGACTCTACCGAAGAGAAGCGCTTGCGGCGCCAAGTCGCGCAGGCAACGAAAATGCAGGCAGTCGGCCAGCTGGCCGGAGGGGTCGCACACGATTTCAACAACGTGCTGACCGCCATCATCGGCTATTGCGATCTCATGCTGCTGCGCCACACTCCGGGCGACAGCGATTACGACGATATCCAGCAGATCAAGGCGAACTCGAACCGAGCAGCCTCGCTCACTCGCCAACTTCTTGCATTCAGCCGCCAGCAGACCTTGCGTCCGGTCGTCCTGCAAATGCCGGACGTGGTCAGCGAAGTAAGCCAGTTGCTGAAACGCCTGATGGGCGACAAGATCGAATTCGCAGTGCGCCACGACCGCGAACTGGGGCCGGTCCGCGCTGATCCCCAGCAACTCGAACAGGTCATCATTAATCTCGCGGTGAATGCGCGCGACGCAATGCAGAGCCACGCGGCAAAGCTTGGAAAGCAGGACTGGAAGGGGCGTCTTACGCTTGCCACCCGGCGCGTGTCGGCAAGGGATGTCCGCAAGATGGGCATCGATATCATGCCCGCCGATGATTACACCGTCCTCATCGTACAGGACACCGGCGGGGGCATTCCGAGCGAAGACCTCAACAAGATTTTCGAACCCTTTTTTACCACCAAGGAGCAGGGCAAGGGCACTGGCCTTGGCTTGTCGACTGTCTACGGGATCGTGAAGCAATCCAACGGTTTCATCTTCGCCGACAATGTCATCGACGCGGGCGGCCGGCCGGCCGGCGCGCGGTTCACGATGTATCTACCGGTGCACAAGGGAGAGATGCCCTCCATCCAGAGGATCGACGAACGTGAGGAGGCCAAGGCTAGCGAATGGTCCGGCGGAGGAAAGCTCTTGCTCGTGGAAGACGAGGATATGGTTCGCGCAGTTGCCGAGCGGGCTTTGACGCGGGCCGGTTATGCCGTCACGACCGCACGCGACGGCGAGGAAGGCTTGGGCCAGATCGCCAATGGAGACGTGGAGTTCGATCTTATCGTTTCGGATGTCGTGATGCCCG
>CAYPGL010000255.1:0-3117 GCA_964410035.1 uncultured Qipengyuania sp.
CTATTCGTCCAGCACGGGTGAAGCCGAAGTCGTGGCACTGTTGAAGAACGGCACAGAAGTGGAGAGTGCGGCTGAGGGAGACGAGGTAATTGTCCTCACTAATCAGTCGCCATTTTACGGTGAAAGCGGCGGTCAGACCGGCGATGCCGGACGGATATGGACACCCGAAGGCCTCGAGATAATCGTCTCGACGACGAACAAACCTCTTGGCCGTCTGCACGCCCACGTGGCAATGATCCGCAAGGGCAGCGTCTCGATCGGCGATGCTGTGCACCTCGAGATCGATGCCGATGGGCGCGACCAAATCCGAGCAAATCATTCGGCCACGCACCTTGTCCACGCTGCACTGCGCAATCGCCTTGGAGAGCATGTATCGCAGAAGGGCTCGCTGGTGGCCGCCGATCGATTCCGCTTCGACTTTTCGCATCCCAAACCCCTCAGCGACGAAGACATTGCTGCGATAGAAGCAGAAGTGAACGAGGAAATCCGCGCCAACGAGACCGTTGGAACGCGGCTTATGACGCCGGACGATGCAATTGCCGCCGGGGCCTTGGCGTTGTTCGGCGAGAAATACGGCGACGAAGTTCGCGTCCTTACCATGGGCCGCAAGGGTGGCGAGGGACGGAATTACTCTGTGGAATTGTGCGGTGGAACCCATGTCGAAGCCACAGGTGACATCGGGCTATTCAAGATCGTTTCCGAAAGCGCGGTAAGTTCGGGTGTACGCCGGATCGAGGCACTTACCGGCGAAGCCGCTCGCCAATGGCTATTGAAGCGGGATGAGGCGCTCGGAACCATCGCCGGGGATTTGAAGGCTTCTCCCGAGGAAGCTGCCTCGCGGGTTTCTGCCCTCGTCGAGGAACGTAAGCGACTGGAAAAGGAACTCGCGGAAGCGAAGCGTGCGCTTGCCATGAGTGGTGGAAGCGCAGGCACTGCGGCTTCTGCCGATGAAGATGTCGGCGGAGTGAAATTTTCCGGCCAAGTCATCGATGGTCTCGACCCCAAGGAACTTCGCCCACTGCTCGATGATGCCAAGAAACGGATGGGTTCCGGCATTGCCGCTATCTGCGCGGTTAACGAGGGAAAGGGTGCATTTGCCGTTGGCGTGACCGACGATCTTACCGAACGGTTCAGCGCGGTTGATCTTGTACGCGCCGGAGTGGAGACACTTGGCGGCAAAGGCGGCGGCGGTCGGCCCGATATGGCTCAGGGTGGGGGACCGGACGGTTCAAAAGCCACAGCTGCTATCGCAGCGGTGCGGGAGTCCCTGACCAAGGAAAACGCCTGATCGGCACGATACCAATCAGGCGTCGATAATTCTTGCGAGGTTGATCAGGCGCTGGGCGTCTTTTTGGTTACGCCGCTGGAACCCTGCTCGATGTCGTAGCCTTCGGTGTCTCCGGGTTTGCCGCGTTCATCATCGGGCGCCTTATCCTTGCGCGGATCGGCAACGTTCTGCGGTTTGAACTTTTCGTCATTTGGAAGCGGCTTGGTCGGGTCTGTATCACTCATATTGCTCTCCTTTACATCACCAACGCGTGGATAAGAGAAGAGTTCAACCGTCCACCGTGCTCGAGCGTAGCTTAGGCTTGTAGGAAAGCGCGCCTTCTTTCTCGATCAGATCCCTGAATTCGTCGCGTTTCTCGTGAATTGATGCGATCACCGGACCCATGGCCACACCGATATCGACCAGTACGGCTTCCGAAAGCTGCAGAGCTGCTTCCAGCGTCTCGGGCACGGCGTGACTCGCGCCCGCACGATACAGTTCGGCTGCATGCGCAATGTCGCGGGCACGCGATACGATTAGCAGATCCGGATATTCGCTGCGAAGCTTAGATACCAAACGTCCGGCAAGCACCGGTTCGTCCATGGTTAGTACGATGGCAGGAGCATTTTCCACGCCCAGTCTAGCAAGTGAGCCGCCACGTGATGCATCGCCGAACGTCGCGCGATAACCCTCACGCTTGGCATATTCGATAAGGTCGGCATCGGAATCGATTGCCACATAGGGCTTATCATGTGCTTTCAGCATCTGAGCTACCAATCGGCCAACGCGTCCGATCCCTACGACAATGACTTTCCCCTTGCCATCGTCATCAGCAGGGAGTTCCGGCGCCGGCTCCACGCGCCGGGCGACAATGCGGCCCAGTCGCGCAAGGAGCGGGGTGACCGTCAGTCCGATTGCGGTGACGATCTGCCAGAACTGTGCCGTGCCCGGCTGTATTAGGAGTGCAGAGCTTGCGGCGGTAAGAACGATGAGTGTGGTTTCGGACGGACTGGCCATCAAGATGCCGGTTTCGGCTGCAGTGCTGCGCCGCGCACCCATCAATCGCAGAAGCACCCCTGTAAGTACGGCCTTGAACAGGAGCACTCCGACTACCGCAGTCGCGATCATGCCGAAGTATTCCCAGATGGTGGCAAGATCGATGGTCATTCCCACGGTGATAAGGAATATGCCGAGTGCGAGCCCCTTGAAGGGCTCCATAATGCCTTCAACTTCTTGATGGTATTCGGTTTCGGCAATTAGCAAGCCTGCGATCAGAGCTCCCACTATGGGAGAAAGGCCTACCGCGGCCGTTGCGAGACTTGCTCCTATCACTACCAACATGGCTGCTGCGAGAAAGAGCTCGGGACTTTTGGTACGGGCGGCCTGCGCAAAGAGACGTGGCAGGGCGACTCGCCCCGCGATCATCATGACCGCAATCACCGCCGCCCCTTGCCACAGTGTGGTTACCAGGCCTTCCCATCCTTCCGAAGCGGCATTGGGAGCCATCGCGCCAAGGATGAAGACGATCGGAACGATCATAATGTCTTCGAAAAGCAACATTGACAGTGCCGCGCGGCCCACAGGGCTCGCGGTGCCTGAGATTGGCAGGACAATCGCAGTCGACGAAAAGGCGAGGGCGAAGCCCAATGCCAGCGCTCCGGTCCAGAACTGACCCATCATCGAAAGCACGATGGCTAGGGTCACCCCGCCAATGAGCAACTCCGCGGCGCCTAGGCCGAAGACAAGCCTTCGCAATTGCCACAGGCGCTTGAATGACAATTCCAGTCCGATGGCAAAGAGCAACAGGATGATACCGAATTCGGCGAAGGGTTCCAGCGCCTCCGGATCGG
>CAYPGL010000256.1:0-3113 GCA_964410035.1 uncultured Qipengyuania sp.
TTCGCGATAACAATGTCGACCAGGCCCTCCGCGCGCTCAAGAAGAAGCTGCAGCGGGAAGGCGTCTATCGCGAAATGAAGCTGCGTCGCCACTACGAAAAGCCCAGCGAAAAGCGCGCCCGCGAAAAGGCAGCAGCCGTGCGCCGCGCCCGCAAGATGGAGCGGAAGCGTATGGAGCGTGACGGCATCAAATAAGGGGCGTCAGCAAAAGTGGGAACCGGTTTTGCCCGGACGGGCCGCCCCAAAATTCCCGTTGATGCAGCGCACCAGACAAGCCATGAGGGCGCGGAGAAATCCGCGCCCTTTGCGTATCAGGACGAATTCCACATGACCGAGATTACCCGCGTACCGCTCCAGCCTATCAAGAAAGGTTCGCTGACCAAGCTCTGGCTCGGCGTGATCGTCGCAATCCTGCTGGGCGCGGGGCTCGCCTGGGCCGCGGCGCCGAAGTCTGCCGGTGTCGAGGTCCTTATCGAAGGCAATGGCCAATCGCCTCAAATCGGTGATGTCGTGTTCGTGAACTATGTCGGCACGCTGGACGATGGAACCGAGTTCGACCGTTCGCGTCCGCTACCCATTCCGCCGGGCTTCTTTCCCGAAGGCAGCCCGCTGCTGCTCGAAGAAGGCGCGATCATTCCCGGTTTCCTCGACGGACTTTCGCAGATGGAGAAGGGCGGAAAGTACCGCCTGACAATCCCCGGCGACCAAGCCTATGGGGCGGAACCGCCTCCCGGTTCGGACATCCCTGCCAATGCCGACCTGACCTTTGAGGTCGAGGTTGTCGACTTCATGGCGCGCGAGGAATTCGAGGCTAAGGCGCAGCAGCTTCAGGCGATGATGGGGGCGATGGGCGGCCCGCAGGGTCCAGAAGGCGAACCCGGGGCTCCCGCAGCGCCGGAGTAATTTTCCGCAATTCCTCAGCTTTTGCTCATGTCGGGACGCTGACTTTCGGCTAATCCCTCCTTCCCATGGAGGAGGGATTAGCGATGACCGATACCGACACGACGCGCGATACCGACTGGTCGCTGCGCCCCTGGATGCTCGCGCTGTTACTGGGCGCCGCGGGACTACTGATCCATTTTGCCAGCGATTGGCAATACGATAATGTCCCGCCCTGGCGTGCCGCGCTGACGGGATTCCTGTTCTTCGGGCCGCTGGCCTTTGCCTTCACGCTGGGCCGTGATCGCTGGAAAGGGCCTCTGGCTTTTGCCGCGCTGGTCGGAGCGGTGATGGCGGGTATCGCCTGGCGCGTCGCACGGGCAGAGGATCATTACGCCGATGAGGGATACTGGCTGGCAGCGGGTATCGTCTCGATCGCGCTGGCCTTGCCGTTGTTCCAGGCGCGTTTCCACCGGCTACGCCGGCGCACTTCCTACGATAACATGCACTTCCACGTCTGGACCGATGCCATAAGTGCGGGCGGCGCGCTGGCATTCACTGGCTTGTCCTTCCTCCTCGCCAATCTACTGGCCGAGCTGTTTGCCGCTATCGAGATCGAGTTTCTGCGCGAACTTCTGCGAAAGGAATGGTTCAACTGGACCTTCGCCGGGCTTACCTTCGGTGCTGCGCTCGGGGTTCTGCGCAACCAGCTCAAGGTCATCGGCACGCTGCAATCGGTCGGGATGCTGGTTCTATCGCTGATTGCGGTTCCCTTCGCTGGCGCGCTGGCGTTATTTATTCTCGCGGTACTGGTGAGCGGTCTCGACGTTCTATGGGGTGCGACACGGAGCCCGACGCCACTGCTGCTCTCGTGCGCAGCGGCCAGCTTCGTGCTGGTTAATTCGGTCGTCCGCAACTCTGACGCGGACGCCAGCGGCAACCGGGTGCTGCGCTGGGCGGCGCTGGTCCTGGCGCTCGGCATTCTGCCGCTTTCGATTATGGCCGCCATATCCACAGGCACGCGCATCGCGGAATACGGACTAAGCCCGGAACGTATCTGGGGCCTGATCGCGATCATGATCGCAGTGGCTTATGGCGTGGCCTATTTCGTCGCTCCGATCCGCGGACGGATGAGGCAGTGGATGGAGCGCGTGCGTACGGCAAATCTGAATCTTGCAGGCGGAACCTGCGTGCTCGCGTTTCTCCTTGCGCTCCCGATACTGGATTTCGGTGCCATATCCGCGCGCGACCAGTTGTCTAGGCTACAAGCGGGCGAAGTCTCGGCAGACGATTTCGACTTTGCTGCCCTGCGCTGGGATTTCGGAGATGCCGGGCGAGAAGCGCTGGCAAAGCTTGCCGCCAGCTCCAATGCCGAGATTGCCAATCTCGCCAAGGGAACGCAGGCGCAAACCACGCGCAGTTATAGAAATATCATTCGTGACGAAACACGAGACGAACGGCTGTCCAATTTGCGCATGCAATTTGCCGATCCGGATTTGCAGAACGCCGTTCGCGCGCTTGTTCGCGTCACGGCATTCATGTGCAACCAGCCCTGTGTCGCGCTCGATCTGGGTCCCGCCAAGCAGCGCGAGGGAAGGGAGGTGGCTGTCGTGACCGGTCGCGACGTCAGGCGCGAAGTCGTCGATCCGGGAAATATTCTGCTGGAGGGCACCGCGAAGCCGCAGGAGATCGAGGTAGGGCGGAATTCCAATCAGCCCGAGGTAGGGCCGGATTCCGTGGTGGAGATCCGGGATTGGACGGGCCGCCAGATATATGTCGATGGCAAGCCTCTCGGCGAACCATTCGATTGATGTTGCACCGCCGCATAGCCGCTTGAAGAGTACCTCCTGCGCGGCTAGTGCGCACACCCATGTCAGTCACACGCCAAGAAGTGGCCAAGATCGCCTCGCTCGCCCGCATCAAAATGGGCGATGAGGAACTCGATCGAATGGTCCCCGAACTCAACAATATCCTAGACTGGGTCGAACAGCTGGGCGAGGTCGATACCTCCGGTGTCGAACCGATGAACGCGGTCATCCCAAACACGTTGCGCCTGCGTGACGATGTGGTCGATGCGATCCCCGAAACTTCGGGTGGTCGGCGCGAGGACATACTCGCCAATGCACCTGCGGCAGAACACGGCTTTTTCGGTGTACCGAAGGTGTTCGATTAATGCCCATGAACGCAAACGAACGGACCATTGTGGGGGTCAAGCAGTTCCGCGACGGCGTGGCT
>CAYPGL010000257.1:0-3094 GCA_964410035.1 uncultured Qipengyuania sp.
GGCTGCCCTTTTTCTGTCGGCTCCGCCCTATCGGCGCATGGAAAAACGGGTGGTTTGCCAGAAATCCAGCGAAGAAACGTCGCTGTATCTTCGTTACCCGCAATCGCTCGGTGGTTTTCCCGAGGCTAGCCAATTCGACATTGCTGAAGTTCTCGTAGATCGTCTTGTGGCAGATCGGGTGCACCAGCACCGTCTCTTTGCCCTTTTTCGAATTGGGTACCGGATAGTGCCACTGGGCGCCGTGACCGAGCGGACGCCCGCATAGTCAGCCGGTAAGCGTCTCTTCGCTCAGCTTTTGTCCTCCGCCGCCTTCTTCTTTTTCATCGTGTCGTGAAATCGGTCGGCCCAGCCCGGCTTTACCATTTGTTCGGCCCGAACCATGCGCAGTTCGCCCGCAGCCACGTTGCGGCTAACCGCGCTGCCGGCTGCAACTATGGCATCCGCCCCGATCTCGACAGGCGCAATCAGCGCGCTATTGCTGCCAATAAAAGCGCGCTCGCCGATCTTGGTCTGATGCTTGAAATAGCCATCGTAATTACAGGTAATCGTGCCCGCACCGATGTTGGCGCCAGCACCAACCGTCGCATCGCCTAGATAGCTCAGGTGATTAGCTTTCGCGCCTTCGCCCAATGTCGCCTTTTTCATTTCCACGAAATTTCCGACCTTAGAAGCCTTCTCCATGACGGCGCCCGGACGCAGGCGCGCATAAGGCCCCACTTCGCAGTTTTCACCGACATGCGCGCCCTCGAGATGGCTGAATGCGCGGATACGCGCGCCGCGCTCGACCTTAACCCCGGGGCCGAAAACGACATTGGGCTCGATTGTGACGTCGGCCGCGAGTTCGGTATCGTAACTGAAGAAGACCGTATCGGGCGCTTTCAACGTCACGCCGTTCTCCAGCGCCTCCTCCCGCCGGAGTTCCTGCCACTGGCGCTCGGCCGCAGCGAGTTCCTTGCGAGAATTGATGCCAAGTACTTCTTCAGGATTGTCTGCCACCACCGCTGCGCAGGTCCTTCCCTCGCGCACCGCCACATTGACGATGTCAGGGAGGTAATATTCTCCCTGGGCATTGTCGTTGTCGACGCGGCCCAAGAGATCGAACAAATCTTTGCTTCGGGCAGCCATGAGGCCAGAATTGCACAGGCGCGTGGCTCGCTCTGCCTCGTTCGCATCCTTGAACTCGACCATCTTTTCGATCGTCATGTCGGAATGCGTGATGACGCGACCGTAATGCAATGCGTCGTCGGGCTCGAAGCCGAGGACGACAACTGCAGGTTCGTCTTGCGCACGCAGGCGCTCAAGCATCTCGATCATCGTCGCGGCAGTGATGAAGGGCGCATCGCCCAGCAGCATGATGACGTCACCGTCAAAACCGGCGAGCGCATCTTTGGTCTGTGCCACGGCATGACCCGTACCGAGCTGTGGTTCCTGCACCACGCAGGTCGCTCGGTCGGAAACCTGGCCGATAACCTGCTCGCGCTCGTCACCCACGATCACGATCGTTTTCGTGGGCTGGAGTATCTGCACCTGCGCCATCAAGTGTTCGATAATAGGTCTTCCGGCGATGTTGTGCAGAGCCTTGTGCAGCCTGCTCTTGAGGCGCGAGCCCTTGCCGGCTGCTAGGATGACGACTGCGAATTCACGGCTTTTGATCATGGGAAGGCGCCATGCCACCAATCGCTTGCAGTTTGAAGAACCATCCTTCACTTCCGCCCAGATGGCTGATTTCCCTTTTGATATCGTCGCTTTCGACCTGGATGGCACGCTCCTCGAAACACACCGCGATCTCGGCACCGCGGTAAACCATGCGCTGGCGCTCGCAGGCTTTGTCGCCGTCCCGATCGATAGCGCGAGCGACTTGATAGGCGGTGGGGCCAAGATTATGCTGAAACAGGCCGTAGATGCGCAAGGTGGCCTGCCGCACGACGAATTTCGAAAGCTCTACAAGGCGATGCTGGGCTATTACGGTGAGAATTACGCCGTTCACACGCGTCCTTACCCCCACGCCTTTGAAACACTGGACAATTTGACCGCCCGAGGCGTGCGTCTCGGCGTCGTCACCAACAAGTTTGAGCGCTTCGCCCGCGGAATTCTCGATACTCTCGGCCTGATCGACCGCTTCGATTGCGTGATCGGGGGGGACAGCATCGGCAAGGGACCCGACGGGAAGTTTATCGCCAAACCCCTCCCCGAGCCGCTTTTGAAGGCGAACGAATGCTGTGGCGGCGGACGCATGGTCTTCATAGGCGACAGCAGCTACGATATGAGAGCTGCGCGTGCGGCGAATGTGCCGGTCGTCGCGGCATGTTATGGTTATTGCGACAAGTCCCGTCAGCAACTCGGTGCCGATGCCGAGATTGATTCGTTGTCCCAATTGGTGGATGCGCTGGAGCAGCTTTGATTACACGCCCTGCCCCTACGGCACGGCGGATGGGCGCGCATACGGTTGCAACAGCCATCCGAAAGTGCCACTTCGCCAAGGCAATTGACCTTTACGTAAACGACAAAGCAGGAGCAGCCCCATGAGCATCGACTTCAAGGACAAGGTAGCCATCGTAACCGGTGCAGGCGGCGGCCTGGGCCGAGAGTACGCTCTCGAACTCGCCCGCCGCGGCGCCAAAGTCGTAGTGAACGATCTCGGTGGTTCGCGAGACGGCACGGGCCATTCCGACATGGCGCTGCAGGTCGTCGAGGAAATCGAGAAGTCCGGCGGTGAAGCTGTGTCGAACGGCGGCAGCGTGACCGAATTCGAACAGATGGAAAAGATGGTCGCCGACGCCAAGCAAAAGTGGGGCGGCGTGCACATTGTCATCAACAATGCCGGCGTGTTGCGTGACAAGACGTTTGCAAAAATGACGATGGACGACTTCGAATTCGTGGTTGACGTCCACCTCAACGGTTCGGCCAATGTCACCAAGGCAGTGTGGGAAACCATGCGCGAGCAGACCTATGGCCGCATCCTGATGACCGCATCCTCGACCGGTCTGTTCGGCAATTTCGGTCAGGCCAACTACGGTGCGGCCAAATTGGGTCTTGCCGGCCTGACCAAGACGCTCCAGCTCGAAGGTGCGAAGTACAACATCAAGGTGAACAC
>CAYPGL010000258.1:0-3081 GCA_964410035.1 uncultured Qipengyuania sp.
AAGACGGGAATGTCCTGCGCGGCGATGGCAGCGGCGGCATGGTCCTGCGTCGAATAGATGTTGCAGGTCGCCCAGCGAACTTCGGCGCCCAGTGCGACCAGCGTTTCGATCAGCACGGCGGTCTGGATGGTCATGTGGAGCGAGCCGACGATGCGCGCGCCCTTGAGCGGCTGCGCTTCACCATACTCCTCGCGCGTAGCCATCAGGCCCGGCATTTCGGTTTCGGCGATGCGGATTTCCTCGCGTCCGTAATTGGCGAGGTCGATGTCCTTGATAACGTAATCGGTGAATTGGGCCACGTGCGGTCCTTTGCAATCTCAAGAAAAAGGTGCCGCGGATACGAAAAGGGCGGCACCGTGCTGGCGCCGCCCCTTAGCCCTTCGTCCGATGGAGGGCAAGCTAGCCCCTCCGCCCCTCCGATACGATCCCGAAAGGCCTTAGCGCCGTGCCCAGCGCCCCCCGCTGCGCGGCGCCGGTCCGAGCAATTCACTTGCCGCCTGGGCAAGCACTGCCGGATCCTTCGATTGAGCGAGGTCGGAGGTGATCTCCTTCAGTTCCGCACAGCCGAGCCACGGGTGTCCCTGCCCATATTCATTGGCCATGCCGACGCTGATGCGGTCGAGCGCACGCTTGGCGCCCTTCTGTCCATGACGCCCCACGAGACCTTTTTCGAGGCCGCGTGCGGCGGCGTTGAGCGAGGTGATATGCGCCGTGGTGAACTTGCGGTAATCCGGCTGGAAGTCGTCCGCCCCCATACGGCAGCGCAGCGAAGTCACCATCAGCATGATGTCGAGCTTGCGCACCTCTTCGTCGTGACTTGCCGCGTTCGCGGTGGTCGGCGTCATGATGAGTGCAGCAGCCGTCGCTGCGGCCGCAATCGTCTTCTTGAAATGCATGTCCCTGATCTCCCTGAGGGCGAGTGTCCCGTGCCCACCGAAAGATCATGCACTGCAGAATTTACCGGGATTTAAACCTGCGCGGTAAACTGAACTTAACCATACCGAACTCCTTGCAAGCATGGGCAATCGCACTAAGTCCGAGGGGAGGACGCAAATACACAGGAGTTCCAGGATATGACAATCGCTGTAGGCGACCGCCTGCCCGACGTGAAGCTGGTCAAGGCCACCGCCGACGGGCCCGAGCAGGTTCAATCTTCCGACTATTTCAAGGGCAAGACCGTGGCGCTGTTCGGCGTGCCGGGTGCGTTCACCCCCACCTGCTCCGCCAAGCACCTGCCCGGTTTCGTCGAGAAGGCAGACGACCTGAAAGCGAAGGGCGTCGACGAAATCGTTGCGACCGCGGTGAACGATGCCTTCGTGATGGGCGCCTGGAACCAGTCCGCCGGCAGCGAGGACATTACCGTCCTGGCCGACGGTAACGGCGAATTCGCCAAGGCCGCCGGCCTCGATGCGGATTTCTCCGGCTTCGGCATGGGCCATCGCAGCCAGCGTTATTCGATGCTCGTCGAAGACGGCGTCGTGAAGCAGCTCAATGTCGAGGCACCGGGCGATTTCTCCGTCTCCAGCGCGGAACACATGCTCGGCCAGATGTAGGCTGCCTGTCCGGCGCGGTTCGCCGCCGACCGGGTATGTTATCGACGATCGCAGAGGGGCGGGCCGCATCGGTCCGCCCTTTTCGTTTGCAGATCCAAGGGCTTCAGGCCTTGCCGGGTCCGCCGGCACATCGACCGCGCAATGCCGCTTCCAGACCCGTGACCTTTCGGATATACCCTTGTTTTTCAGCACATTGATGGCGCTTTTGGCGCAGGCGGTGTGACTATTGAGAACGGGTCCGGTCCATGTCCTGAGTCTTGTATGTCCCAGGATTTGCGATAGCCCGGCACGCAGGCCGCACTCGACTTCGCCCTATGTCGGCAAGGCTCGAATTCCCGGAACGCGACGTGCACTACGTCGATGCGCGCGTGTAGGACAGAGGAGATAAGCTTGCCCGATGCAGGCGGCGGTCCGCCCTCTACGGCCTCGCCGGTTCTGCTTCGTCGTTCGATAAGCCACTCACCGCACTTTCCCGTCGCCCCGGTCCCGAACCGGGGCCGGTGCTTCACTTCCAAGCTACCGGCGAAAAGAAGCACCACCCCGGATCAGGCGTGCTGTGCACAGCTTCGCTTCCTTGGGTTACCAATGGTCTGCTTTGGGGTGGATAGCGGCCATTCGCCGAGCCTACCGAATGACCGAATTTTATTCAAAACTATGGCATACGTATCGCCGCTGAATAGCGTATCCCATTTGTATTGCATCTCTAAGTGAATTCACTTAATGCCGCGTCCGCGACATCGGGGTGACGCACATGGTCGGGATGGTGCCTGTGAGTTTCTATAATATATTGTTCGGCATTTCGTTATTCATTTTCATATCTTTCGTAATATCTGTCATTTCTGTTAGATTGGAGGGCGGAAATGGCATTGGCCTTTTCTTAAGGAAGAAACCTTGGTTTTTTCTGATTAGTACACCCTTTCTTCTTTTTTTATTCCTTCGCCTCATAGCCGGGTCTTTCTCATTGGTTATACGGGCTGCGAATAATGGCTTTCGTACGTTTTTCGAAATGGCAACTGGCAGAAAGACTTATCGTCGCCAAAGGATCTACAGCAACTACAGCTATTCTCGACGCCGATCCTGATTGGGCTACGGCACCAAGTGCATTATGTTGCCTTGCCGCTTGTTCGATCGATTTGGGCGTCCGCAATGGCGTCGCAATCTGCTGGTCCGCTTCTAGCACAATCCACACTTGGTCTTAACGACGAGAACGGGGTGGATTGCGGACATCGCAGGCGGTAATCGAATATCAACAATAGGGAATGGAGCGGACATTATTTTTTAACTGATAGAGCCCGTCGCCCGACGCCTTGATGACTTTTCGCCGTACGCCTCGGGGCGAGGCTTCAAACCGTCGCCGCCCGCGCCTCGCTGCCGACCTTCGTCACGGGCCGCTTGCCCGCATTCCAGCCGGCCCAGCTCGTCGCCGCGCCCAGCGCGAACCCGGTGGCTACCACCAGCCATGATGGCATCGCCTTGATTTCCAGCAGCACGAACTTCAGCCATTCAACGTTATTTGTCGTCCCCATGG
>CAYPGL010000259.1:0-3079 GCA_964410035.1 uncultured Qipengyuania sp.
CACGCCCTTGCCGCCGTACCGGTCCCGGTCGCCGTCCCTCAGCTCTACGGCCTCATGCGCGCCCGTGGATGCGCCCGAAGGAACTGCCGCGCGGCCGAAGCTGCCGTCTTCCAGAAGGACATCGACTTCCACTGTCGGGTTCCCGCGGCTGTCGAGGATTTCGCGTGCGTGGATATCGATAATAGCGGTCATTTCGGAACACACTCCGGCGTCTGGTGTTGTAATCATATAAAACACCCCCAAATCGGGGAATATGCGAAGCGCTCTATGCGCCGGAACACACCCGCGCAAGCCGCGTTGGAACGTTGAATGCCGGGGAGTTCTCGATGCCCCCGGATATGAATACGAATTGAGGGCAAGGATCAGAAGCATGGCCGACACGACAGCAAGCTCAGCGCCGAAAAAGCGCAAGACCACCACTGCAAATAAAACCAGCACCGCCAAGACGCCGCGCAAGACCGTGGCTAAGAAAGGTGCAGCCAAGGAGATGACCCCAGTGACCAATACCGCCACAACACAGGAAACGAATACCACCTCGTCCAATCCGCATCGCGCCGAGGCCAAGAGCCGCTTCAACGCCGCCTTGGAAGAAGCGAAAGCGGGTGCCGCTGCGCTAAAGGCTGAAGGACGCGAGCGTGCCGCGTCCTACCGCGGCCAAGCCAGGGGCAAGAGCCAGGATTGGGTCAGCGAAGCAAAGACCTATGGCAACGACGCCAAAGTAAAGGGTCGGGAACTGGCGACCGAAGGCAAGGTAAAGACCAGCGACGGTCTCCGTTCGCTGAGCCGCACGATAAACGAAAATGCGCATCAGGTGGATGAAAAGCTCGGTGCGAAGTACGGCGAATACGCCCGCAGCGCTTCAACTGCGCTCGAAGATTATGCCTCAAAGTTAGACCAGAAGAGCGTCGACGATCTCGTCGAAGATGGCCGCCAGTTCGTGCGCAAGAGCCCGGGCACCGCAATCGGCATCGCTGCAGTCGCCGGCTTCATGCTCTCGCGCCTGTTCCGTCGCTGATCGCTCCGAAAACAGGGGGCGGCATGCTGGACAAAGAACCTAGAAACCGAGCGGGCTACGAAAGCCCGCTCGATACGCCTGATGAGCACGACTATCATCCCGAGGATGAGGCGCCGCATGGCCCTTCCCTCGCCGACGACCTGGTTGCTCTGTTCGAAGATGGGAAGACCTATGCCGAGGCTGAGGTCGCGTATCAGAAGAGCCGTGCCGGCTATACCGCCAACCGACTCAAAAGCGCCGTTGCCCTTGGTTTCGGAGCTTTCGGCGTGCTGCACCTTGCGCTGATCGCTCTTACCGTAGGTGTCGTGATTGCGCTGATACCGCTAGTGGGTCCGTGGATCTCAACGGCTATCGTCTCGCTCACACTCATCGTGGTCGGCGTCGTCTTGCTGCGCATGCTCAAGAAGCGGATCGACGATATTCGCGCGGCTTTCTCGGACGAAGAACAATGACCGATCGCAAGACCCGCATGCTGGAAGACAAATATTTGCGCGATTCAGCGCGAGCGCTCGTCGAAGCCGACATAAAGCACCTGAAGACCGATCTCGCCCACAAGAGCATCGGCGCGCGGATCTTTGACCGGGCCAAAGATGGTGCGGTCGATCTCTACGAAGATGCCGTCGATGTCGCGGAAGACAACAAGGGCGCGCTTGCTGCCTTGGTCGCTGCCATAGTGGTGTGGTTCGCCCGCAACCCGCTCCTCTTGATCTTTGGCTTCGACCCCGAAGCTGAAAAAGAAGCCCGCGGGTCGGACCTTCGCGATGAACTGGCGGAACGCTTCGGTCGCTGGGACCGTTAGTTTAGCGAACACCAGATAATGAGGTAAAACATGGCAGACTCCGCCCAAGACAACGTCACCCCGATCAGCGCCGACAGCAAGCTTAGCGATCAGGAGAAGCGTGACCAACTGCGCGCCCGCATCGAGGCTGGCGAGAAACGGCACGAGGAACGCAGCTTCATGGATCAGGCGAAAGATGTCGCAGACAGTGCCGTCGATTTTGCCAAGAAACATCCGGTCGCCACTATTGCCGGGGCGATCACAATCGGTCTGGCGATCGGGGCCTTGACGCGCCGTGGACGTGATCTTGGCCGCCGGAGTGGTTCGTTTGCAGCCTATGCCGCAGATGCCGCCATCGCCTACGGACTTTCCATCCTCGAAGGTGCTGGCGACAAGATCGAGGATTTCGGCGACGCCGCGGGTACCCAAGCCCGCAGGCTGAAGCGCGACACCGGATACCGGCTCGATTCCATGGGCGATGCCCTGCGGTCGAACAAGCGCCGGGCCGAACGTAAATCGTCGCGGGCCTACCGCGATCTGCGTGCGCGTCTGACGAACTAAACGCTTCCTAAACCAACTTGCAGTAGCGGCGTGACAGGGTTGCCTGTCGCGCCGCTTCCGCTATGGGCGTGGCCGTTATCTCCTCCCTCGAGAAAGAACGGACCAATGGAAGAAAAAGAGAGCAAACAGACGCTCTACCTCGTGATGGGCGGCCGCGTTACCGATCCGCGCAGCGTCACCTTCTCCGACCCCGAAAGCATCCACGTCGCGGGCGTGTATTCGACCTATGAAGACGCGGAAAACGCATGGCGCGCCAACGCTCAGCGCACCGTGGACGATGCCGAAATGAAGTACGTGATCGTCCACTTGCACAAGCTGCTCGATCCGGAAGCCTGAGGATTCGGCAATGAGCTATTCGATCCGCTCGTTCGAAGAAGGCGATGCCGAAGCGCTCGCCGAACTCGGACGCGCGGCTATCGGTGCAATCGGCCCGGACGCTTACAGCGAAGAACAAGTAGAAGCCTGGCTATCGAATTTCGCAGGTCCCGAGATCTACCAGGCACAGGCGGATGCGGGCACGCAGATTTTCCTGGCGACAGACGATAACGAGATGCCCGTCGCGTACGTCATGCTCGAACAGACCGGCCATCTCGACCACCTCTACTGCCATCCCGACCATACCAATGAAGGTATAGCCTCAAGCCTGCTGGAAACGGCTGCGCTATACGCGAAGTATCACGGGATCACCCACCTCTTCACCGAAGCGAGCGAGATCGCGAAACCGG
>CAYPGL010000260.1:0-3078 GCA_964410035.1 uncultured Qipengyuania sp.
CTTCGAGACAGGCATCCATGATGGGCAGGTCCTGATAGGGAAGCGCGAGGTTCACCACGAGAGTGGGGTTCACCTTGCGGATAAGGTTCACCATCGCCGGGACTTCTTCCGCATCGATCTCATAGGTCGCCACGTCGACGCCGGTGCGCTCCTTCACGCTCTTGGCGATCGTATCGCACTTACTCTTGGTGCGGCTGGCGAGATGGATATCGGTAAAGATATCCGTGTTCATCGCCATCTTGTGAACGCAGACCGAGCTGACGCCCCCCGCACCGATGACCAGAACTGTCGACATGGATGAAACCTCTTATTCAAATGAAATATCGCGCGCCCCTAAACCGAATGCGCGTCTCTGTCCAAACGATCCGTCGAACCGAATTTCCTACACCGCATCTTTTCCGGCATGGACATCTCATGCCCGATCCCGTTCTTCCCGAGATGTCGAAAAAGGCGCGCGATTTCGCGAGAGGAAGTTTTACATCTGAACTGTGTCAACTCCGTCAATTGTGAAAGGCTGGAAGCCAGCAAAATGAATACGAACCGCTTGCCGAATCGCGAAGGTGTGATTTCCGCTGCCCTGTCGATTGGGAAAATCCTTCCGCCCACGCCGTTACTTCCGGTCGAGATCGACGGTGTGCACTGCTTTGTGAAGGTCGAAAGCCTCCAGCCCGTTGGCGCGTTCAAAATCCGCGGGGGCTGGTGGCGGCTTTCCAACCTTTCCGACGAAGAGAAAACTCGCGGTGTCGTCGCCGTATCGTCGGGCAATCATGCTCAGGGCGTCGCCTGGGCAGCGCGGCGACTGGGGATAGACGCTGTTATCGTGATGCCGCGCAATGCGCCGAAGGTAAAGCTGGACGCAACCCAAGCGCTAGGAGCGGAAATCGTGCTCTATGACCGCCCGGGCGAGGACCGTGACGAGGTCGCCGCGCGCGAAGTCGAGGTTCATGGGGCGACGCTAGTCCATGCCTTCGGCGATCCGTGGGTGATCGAGGGACAGGGAAGTGCTGGGATTGAAATAGAGGCGCAACTCGGACGGTCGCCATCGAAGCTGGTGGTTTGCTGTGGCGGTGGAGGCCTTGCCGCAGGTCTCGCGCTGGCCTGCCCGGAAAGCGACATTCACATCGTCGAACCTGAAGGATGGGACATGGTCGGCCAAGCCCTTGCATCGGGGAAAATCGTGCGGGCAGGCGATAATCCACCTTCCACCATCTGCGATGCGCTCCAGCCCGATGCGACCAAGCCGATCAATCTGCAAGTCTTACAGGGCCGTGCCGAACCGGGAGTGACCGTCACCGATGAGGAAGTGCGCGAGGCCCAGCGTTTCGCCTTCTCGCGTCTCAACCTCGTCGTGGAACCGGGCGGCGCCGCAGCCCTTGCTGGGGTGCTGTCCGGGAAGGTTCGGGCGGACGAGTATACGGTCATTATGGTTACCGGCGGAAATACCGATGCGGAAAGCTTCGCGGCAATGCTGAACGGGGTTTGACATTGCCAGCCGCGCAAAGCACTCCTGCCGCATAACAGGGAGAGATTTTCATAATGCAGGCTCAAATGCTCGCACCCGCGGCGGTACTGGTGCTGTGGTCGATCGTCATGCTTTTCTGGATGGCCCTCACGCGCTTGCCCGCGATGAAGAAACTTGGCGGTGGCGGCGGCCTGCGAGAGGCCAAGCCCGGCGGCCGGGGACAAGATCTCGAAGGTGTGATCGATGACAAGATCAACTGGAAGGCGCACAATTATACCCATCTGATGGAACAGCCGACGATTTTTTATCCGACGGTCGTCATCCTTGCGATCATGGGCGCCGGATCATGGGACGTGCTGCTGGCATGGATTTACGTGGTGCTGCGCATCATGCACTCGGTATATCAGGCCACCGTTAACGTTGTGAAAGTGCGGTTCCTGTTCTTCGCCCTGTCGAGCCTGGCGCTCACCATTCTCGCCGTGCGCGCGGTGGTGGCGACGCTGTTTTTCGATCCTTCCCTCGCCCCAGTCTGACGGGAGCCTAACGAAATGAATGTGATCACCGAATCCGCCATTCTGCAACCGGTCGTGATCCTCATGGCTTGGACAATGGTTATGTGGCTGTGGATGTACGCCACGCGCATCCCGGCGATGAGCAAGGCGAATATCAAGGCCGACGATGTCCGCAAGACCAAGGGTCTGGACGATGCCCTGCCCGATCAGGTCCAGTGGAAGGCGCATAATTACAACCATCTGCATGAACAGCCGACCGTGTTCTATGCGGTCTGTCTGCTGCTTGCGATGGTCGGTTGGGGCGAAGGAATGAACGCGCTTCTAGCGTGGATCTATGTCGGCCTGCGCATCACTCACTCGGTCGTGCAGGTCACCGCCAACAAGGTAATGGTGCGGTTCGTGCTGTTCGCCCTGTCGAGCCTCGTGCTTATTGCGCTGATCTTTCACGCCGCGATCTGGGCGTTCGATATTCACTTTTGAACTGGCAAGGGCTCGCCATGCGCGAGCCCTTTAGCCGGGGTTTACTCGGCAGCCTCTGCGGCATGGGCATGCCCCTCGGCATCGATCTCAAGATTGGCGAGGAAGCGCTCTGCATCGAGCGCGGCCATGCAACCCATTCCGGCGGCGGTGACCGCCTGTCGATAGACATGGTCGGTCACGTCGCCCGCAGCGAACACGCCCGGGACGTCAGTCTTGGGCGAGCCGGCTTCGGTGATGAGATAGCCGCCGTCATCCATCGGCAGCTTGCCCCTGAATAGTTCGGTTGCGGGTGCATGCCCGATGGCGACGAAGGCCCCGTCGGCTTCGAAGGTGCTGTCTTCACCGGTCACGGTGTCCCGTAAATTGAGCTGATGCAGCGCGCCATTCGGGCCGGCTTCGAAGCTTTTGACCGTCTTGTTCCAGATAACCGAGATCTTCGGGTGGTTGAGGAGCCGTTCCTGCAGGATTTTCTCCGCACGCAATTCGTCGCGGCGGTGGATCAGCGTCACATCACCAGAATGGTTGGTGAGGTAGAGCGCTTCCTCGACCGCGGTATTGCCGCCGCCGATAACCGCGACCTTTTTGCCGCGGTAGAAGAAGCCGTCACAGGTTGCGCAGGCCGAT
>CAYPGL010000261.1:0-3069 GCA_964410035.1 uncultured Qipengyuania sp.
AGTCGAGCACGATTTACTCGGAAAGGGCCGTCTTGTGGTTCGACCATCGGGCACAGAACCGATGGTTCGTGTGATGGCTGAGTGCGATGACAGACAACAGGTCCAAGCAATAGTTGATCGGATCTGTGAAGCAGTGAAGGCAGCTGCATAACTAAAGTCGCGAATTTGTTCATTGCATGGTTCATCGCGTCTCGCAAAAATTCGATATCAGCTTTTTGACTGCATCGTCGGCGCGCTGGGACGATAGGTTTCAGAACACATCGCATTCAAACGTGTTCGAAAATCAAGCCTCAACATACCACCGGGTCGTAAGCACCTTGCCTCGTTCGCTGCGTCATCGACGAGTAAAAAAGCGATGGCCGTTAGCTTTCCCATTCCTGGCGTCCACATTCCTGGCGTCCATTGGTCGGCATTCATCCGGTCGAACGATCGGTTGGCCCTATCCGCACCGCGCTTTCTCGCTATCCGGAGCAAATGCTCGCTGATGTCGATTCCGGTAACGGTACCCGGACCGCGATCCGCAAACAGAAGCGAAGTTTCTGCCCACTCCGCACCGAGGCCGAGAGCGTGCGAGAAATCTTTGGACCAAGCCGCTTCAAGCAGGCTGGCAGTGAGAACTCCGAGACTGCGACCCGTCCTTGCCATTCTTTTGCCCAGCTCTCACAGACGCGGGAATTACAGTCATGAGCGGCGGTCAACATCTTACCATACGAAGTAGGATCCGCCGCGTTCGCGGGCACGTTGCCAAGCTGGACGAGCGTGAATCTCTTTAACGAAGCGCTCCAGTTTAGGAGCTCTCTTGCCATAGCCCTGCATAATCGCAATTTCTGCTGGGAAACTCATCATTACATCGGCCGCGCTCCAGTGGGATCCAACAAAATGAAGCTCGTCGGAAATTCCTCGTTCGGCGAAAGAAATATGTTTTTCCATCTGTTCGCTTATTCTCGGCAACAAGGGCGCGGCTCCTTTCCCGATCCGATCAGCATATATCTTGAGCATGACCGGCACGAAGAACGAGCTTTCCGCAAATTGCATCCATTCGAGATGATCGATCCATTCCGTGCTGTCACGGTCTGGCAGCCAGTCTTGGCCTCCATGGCGGGCGCAAAGATATTCGATGATCGCACCGCTTTCAGCAACGACCCGTCCGTTTTCCTCGACAACCGGTGATTTACCTAAGGGATGCGCCTGCTGGAGCTCCACAGGCGCGAGATTGGTTTGGGCGTCCCGCCGGTAAGGAATGATTTCGTAATCGGCGCCAAGTTCTTCCAGAAGCCAGAGAATGCGCTGCGATCTGCTGTTGTTGAGATGGTGGACGAGGATGGTCATGCGGCTCTCCCTTGCTGTGACTGCATCTAGGGACTGCCTGCGCCCAGCACCACCTACCTTATTTGAAGAGCCGTCACGCGAAAAACCGGCGCGGCGCAAATTATGAGCGCGCGCACCGGCTTTCCGTGTTTTCGGGAGCACCGAGGGACAGTCCGGCCGGACGTGCGACGGGGAATGAGGGTCGCACGCGCTCCCGCTTGAAGAAATGAGATCAGTCTTCCGCGTCCGGACCTGTCATCATCTCTTCGGCGACCTTGTCGGTTTTGCCGCGGATCGCGGCTTCCAACTGGGCGCACATTTCGGGATTTTCCTTGAGGAAAGTCTTCGCGTTCTCACGGCCTTGGCCAATTCGGACGCTGTCATAGCTGAACCAGCTACCCGACTTTTCGACAACGCCGGCCTTCACGCCCAGATCGAGAATCTCGCCGATCTTGGAGATACCTTCGCCATACATGATGTCGAATTCGACCTGCTTGAAAGGGGGGGCCACTTTGTTCTTGACCACCTTCACGCGGGTCGCGTTACCGACCACCTCATCACGGTCCTTGATCTGACCGGTACGGCGAATGTCGAGGCGGACCGAGGCATAGAACTTAAGGGCGTTGCCGCCCGTTGTGGTTTCGGGATTACCGTACATCACACCGATCTTCATGCGCAGCTGGTTGATGAAGATCACCATGCACTTCGAGCGATTGATCGATCCGGTCAGCTTGCGCAATGATTGGGACATGAGACGTGCCTGAAGGCCGACATGGCTATCGCCCATCTCGCCTTCGATCTCGGCGCGCGGCACAAGTGCGGCGACCGAATCGACAACGAGGATGTCGACCGCATTCGATCGGACCAGGGTATCGGTGATTTCCAACGCCTGCTCACCCGTATCGGGCTGTGATATGATCAGTTCGTCGATATCGACGCCGAGTTTCTTCGCGTAAACGGGATCGAGGGCGTGTTCCGCATCGACGAATGCCGCGGTACCACCGGCCTTCTGCGCTTCTGCAATGCAGTGCAGTGCCAGGGTCGTTTTGCCTGAGCTTTCCGGCCCATAAATTTCGATAACGCGGCCCTTTGGCAGGCCGCCGACGCCCAATGCAATATCGAGGCCCAGCGAACCGGTCGAAATCGCCTCCACCTGCATCGCTTCCTTCTGGCCCAGCTTCATGGCCGAGCCCTTGCCGAATGCACGGTCGATTTGTGCAAGCGCGGCGTCGAGCGCCTTCTGGCGATCTCCAGTCATTTCATTATCCTTCACGATCTTCAGACTGGCGGCCATGACATCACCCCTTTTGCATTTCCAGAGCCAGAAGCGACTCTTCAACTGCCATGGTATGTACCGCGTTTGTTCCGATAGAACAAGAGTGGAACAGAATTTTTCTGATAATGGCTACTTCGGGCCGATTCAAAACACGCCCATTGCGCCAAGTCTTCGAACCTTTTTTCTCATCCCGGTTTTTCCGGCCCTGGGATGCGGACGATTTTTCAGATGTCCACCTTAGCCTGCTCTCCCAAAACCTCCGACACCTTTGCGTTGATCTGTTGTACGCTGAAAGGCTTGGGTATGAAGTGCATGTTGTCGATGTCGATGTCGTTGCGCAGCTGCTCTTCTGCATATCCAGACATGAACAGGATAGGTATCCTGGGTTTCACCTTGCGGATCGCACGGGCCATGGCGGGTCCGTCCATGGCGGGCATCACGACATCCGAAACGATAAGATCGAACTCCACGTCTCCATTGGCGAT
>CAYPGL010000262.1:0-3053 GCA_964410035.1 uncultured Qipengyuania sp.
GGCGATGGACCGCCCGATCGAATGGTTCCGCCAGAACGTGATCGCCACTGTGCCGATGCAATACCGCGGGCATGGCCGGCGGGTCTATCCCGGTTTCATGCAGCTGGCCGGTTTCATGAGCATGAACCTCGGCAATCACATGCAGAGCCATTACGAGATGTACAAGCACCTCACCGAAGGCGACGAGGCGAGCGCTCAGGCGACCAAGGATTTCTACGATGAATATCGCAGCGTGTGCGACATGACGGCGGAGTTCTACCTGCAGACGGTGCAGGAAGTGTTCCAAGACCATTCGATCCCCAATGGCACCTTCATGCACCGCGGCAAGCGCATCGACCTCGGCGACATCATCGAGACTGCCGTGCTCGCTATCGAAGGCGAGCGCGACGATATCTCGGGGCTTGGCCAGACCCGTGCTGCGCTGGAGCTAACGCCCAATCTCGACGCCGGAAAGAAGCGCTATTACATGGCCGAGGGCGCCGGACATTACGGCATCTTCAACGGCAGTAAATGGCGCGGCAAGATCGCGCCGGTGGTAGAGGAATTCATCGCGGCACACGGGTAACTTTACTCGGGGTGAGATGCGCGTAGTCCGTTCAACATTTATGTGAAGTCAGGATCATATTTGATCGCGAGCGCACGGGAAGCTGCCGAAATTCCGTTTATTGCAGTCCGACCGGCGCAGCTGTGCTGAGAGGCTGAGCGCTTACTGATGCCGTCCGACATGGCAATCGTGTAATTCGCGCCATCGCTGCATATTCTGAGTGGCGAACCGAAATAAAAAATTTCGCCGAGGCGAGCAAACGCGGCTTCGTCCAGCAAGTCGATGACAGATTGTGCATCCGCCGAGGAAATCGGGATTTCGCGTCGGCGTGTTGTGACGAGACCTTCAGTTGCCCACTGATATCCCGCGATCCGCATGTGCCACGTCTCGCCTTCGCGCCAGATTAGCACCTGCTGCGATGCGGGCAAAGGTGCGAGGCTGGCACCGAATGTGGCGGAATAAGCGATAGCGCCCTCCAGATACTCGGCGCAAACATCCGAGAGATGCTCGTAGCCTGCGCCCGGGTCGCTTTCGCAGGGTATTACTGTAGCAACACCGCTTGTCGCCAAAACTGCTGCGAATAATGCGTCGAACATGGGCGAGCCTTCTCAGATAGCCGAATAAGCACCGCATAGTTAAAATAATCGGCAAGTCGAAGATTTCCGTCCCTTCTTCGAGCTGGCAGCCCTAATTCAATCGCCCCGCGTGCCACGCCACATGCTCGCCCATGAAGGTCGAGATGAAATAGTAGGAGTGGTCATACCCCTCCCACATGCGGATTTCGGCCGGAATTCCTGCCTTGGCGCAGGCCATCGATAGCAGGCCGGTCTTGAGCTGTTCCTCGAGGAAATTGTCCGCCGTGCCCTGATCGACCAGCAGATTGTCCAGCCGCGCACCATCCTCAATCAAGGCGACAGCATCATACGCGCACCACGCATCGCGGTCCTCCCCGAGATAGCGCGACAACGCCTTTTCGCCCCATGGCACTTTCGCGGGTGCAACGATCGGCGCGAAGGCGCTGACCGAACGGAAGCGGTCCGGGTTGCGCAGGGCGGTGGTCAGCGCGCCGTGGCCTCCCATCGAATGGCCAGTGATGCCTTGGCGGGCCATGTCGGCGGGGAAGTTCGCGGCCACCAGCACCGGCAGCTCTTCCTCGAGGTAGCTGCGCATCCGATAATGCTTCGACCACGGCTGCTGCGTCGCATCGACGTAGAAACCCGCCCCTTTGCCGAAATCGTATTCGTCCTTGGCATCGGGCACGTCGTCCCCGCGCGGGCTGGTGTCGGGCGCAACGAAGATCACGCCGTGTTCGGCGCAGGCCGCGCGGTACTCGCCCTTTTCGGTTACATTGGCATGGGTGCAGGTGAGGCCCGAAAGGTACCACAGCACCGGCAACCTGGCTCCCTCGGCATGGGGCGGAACATAGATGGAGAAGGTCATTTCCGTCCCCGTCGCTTCCGACTGGTGCGACAGGACGAACTGGTCGCCGCCAAAGGCTTTGTTCTGGGAGAGGTATTCGAGAGTCATCCGGTTTCCTGTGCGGGTATGTCTGTAATGCGCGGCGCATGGCCCCAATGTTCGAGCAACCGCAAGGTGTCCGCGCCGGATAGGCCGAGGGTCGCGGTATTGCGAAGCGGGTGGACGTTGATCCGCTCCGCCTCGGCCAGTGTGCGGTCGAGAACCACGACGATGCTGCCCGGGTCGGCGTTGATCGCACCCAGCGGGGTGACCGATCCGGGTGCGAGGCCCAGCAGCCGCTCCATTTCCTCGGGTTTGCCGAAGCTCACGCGCTTGCAGCCGATGGCGGCCGGCAGCGCTTTGAGATCGACCCGCATTTCCGCCGGAACGGTGACCAGCCAGAAGGCGCGGCCCGCATCTTTCAGAAACAGGTTCTTCGTATGCTCGCCCGGGATGGCTTCCTTCACGCCGCGGCTTTCCTCGACCGTGAAGACGGCCTCGTGCTCGCTATTCTCGAAGGGGATCGCGAGAGCCCGGAGGTCCTCCCGCAATCCCGCTTCGCCGCGATGTCGCAAGCCGTCAGCCCGGACGGTGCATCGCGCAGACCTTGTTGCCTGCAGGATCGCGCAAGTAGGCGAGGTAGAGCTTCATGCCGGCGCCTTCGCGCAGACCCGGCGGATCCTCGATTTCGGTGCCGCCGTTCTCGCTGCCGGCCTTGTGCCAGGCATCGGCCATTTCCGGGCTGTCGGCAGCAAAGCCGATAGTTGATCCGTTGCCGCAACTCGCTGGCTGGCCGTCGATCGGCTTGGTAAGCAGGAAGATCCCGCCATTATGCATGTAGATCACGCGGCCCTTGGGATCGATCTGGCCTTCGCGGCCGCCCAGCGCCTTGAAACAGGCATCGTAGAACTTCTTCGAGGCGTCGATATCGTCGGCCCCCAGCATGACATGGCTGAACATTGCTTCTCTCCTTGGTGAAATTCAGTCGTAAACCACCACGCTGCGGATGCTTTCGCCCGCATGCATGAGGTCGAAACCCTTGTTGATTTCC
>CAYPGL010000263.1:0-3037 GCA_964410035.1 uncultured Qipengyuania sp.
GCAAGCGCGACGACGATACCGGCGAGAATATCCCGCCGGGGATTGGAAAGCCATTCGCGCTTCAGCGCGGAAATATCGAACATGTGAACCCTAACACGACTCACACGACCGGCATTCGCATCGATGAAAGATGCAACTGCAACCACGATGTGCGGCGACTATAAGCCGGTCTGAAAGGTTGTCCCGGGGATAGGCGCCGGGCCGAGCCACCCGGCGAGGCCGGGTCCGATGGATGCGGGCCCGTACCGCCAGTCACGCAATGCTGCAAGTGCGAAATAGCTTAAGCCCAACTGGGTCCGAGGCATTACGCAAAGTAGGCTTCGTAGCGCGGCATTCGGTATCTTGGTGGTGGTGGGTGGCGTCGCGGCCGAAGTCATCGCTTCTCCCGGCGAGTGGACTGGAAAATTGCCACCGGTATGAGCGCAAACGCGATGAATCGCATCAGGAAGATCGGGCTGCGTTCCTCTGAAGGAATTTGAGTAATGGCGAGCCAGCCATAATTTACCGCCAGCAAAAAGAAGGATGCCGCGAAAATCAGAAACAGCTTCTGCTGTGTCCGCCGGAAATATTTGACGAATAAAAGGCAGGCGATACCAAAGCCCATGACGATGGCGCCCGAAATGAATTGTTCGAACATCAGTCCTGCTCCGTTTCCCAGATGAACCCGAACAGCAGGACCGTCACGGCTGCCAGTGTCATCAACAGGCGGGCTAGTTTGAGATCGGTCTCGGGCATGAGGACCTTGTCGATAACCACCAGGAGGTTCGATAACGCCAACAATGTGAAACAGGCGCTACTCCACAGCAGGATCGGCGAAGCCACATTGCGGTATTGGCGCATCAGCAGGCCAGCGCAAAGCGCGCTAGCGAGAAAGCACAGCAGGTAAACGAGATTCGAAATCGTCCCGACCATCGTCAGTCCTTTCGCAGCCGAAACGCATCGGCAAAGGCATTGAGCCCCGGTGACTGCCGGGCGATCATAAGTCGTCGTGCACGGCCGGGAAAGCGTTGGTAGAATTCATGCGCTCGCCGCGCATTCCTTTCGACATCTGGATTGACCGGCCGGAACTTCAGACGGCCGTCGCGATCGACCGCCCCTATGCCTGCCGCCACGAGCGATGCGATACCCTGTTCTACTACCAGTTCGCTTGCTCGCATCCGATCCACCAATTCGCTGGCGGTCAAGCCATCGTCCGGCATCGAAACTGCCGTCGCAAGCAATTCCAAATCCCAGATCGACGAGAAACTGTCGCAGATGAATTGTTCGATGTCGTCTTCGGTCGCCATGCTCGACCTGAATGCTCCCGATATCTTCGTCTTCAGGCCCTCCATAGGCACAGCGTGGCAGCTTCGCAAACCCGCAAATTTGCAACAGCGAGCCGGAAAGTCGTGGCCCGTCGGAACCATTGCTTTGTTAGATGATTTGGCCGCAAGGGGTCGGTCTAGAACATTTCTCAGTCGGCCGGGTTGCAATATACATCCGCGGAGAGCTGCCGTTGGCGGACACAACAGAAAAAGAATGCGCCGACTTGCGTGAAAATCTGATCGCGGCGCTGATGAGCCTTCGGGATGGGGATTTTTCTGCTCGCCTCAAACTGAAATCCAGCAACCTTCAGGATCGTCAGATAGCCGACCTCTTCAACGAGGTTATGGGTCTCAACGAGAGCATTACCGGCGAATTCGGCCGTATGTCCCGTATCGTTGGTAAGGAAGGTAAGATATCCCATCGCGCCTCGGTTAAAGGCGCGAGCGGCGACTGGCAGACCAAGCTCGACGCGGTCAACGAGCTCGTCGACGATATGGTTCAGCCGACGACCGAAGTAGCACGCGTGATTGGTGCGGTGGCGAAGGGGGACCTGTCCCAGCATATGGCAACCGAAATTGACGGGCGCGAACTCAAGGGCGAGTTCATGCGCATCGGCAAGGTCGTCAACACGATGGTTGACCAGCTCGGCTCTTTCGCTTCGGAAGTTACGCGTGTGGCACGCGAAGTGGGTACAGAAGGCAAACTGGGCGGTCAGGCCCGGGTAAAGGGAGTCGCGGGAACCTGGAAGGACCTCACCGACAATGTGAACCTGATGGCTGACAATCTCACGGGTCAGGTCCGCAACATCGCCGAGGTGACAACGGCTGTCGCTCGCGGCGATCTGTCCAAGAAGATCACCGTGGATGTGAAGGGAGAGATCCTTGAGCTGAAGGATACGATCAACACCATGGTCGACCAGCTCAACGGCTTCGCTTCCGAAGTTACCCGCGTGGCACGCGAGGTGGGTACGGAAGGCAAGCTGGGTGGTCAGGCACAAGTCCCCGGCGTAGCCGGAACCTGGGCCGACCTGACCGATAATGTGAATCTGATGGCCGCCAACCTCACAGGCCAGGTGCGCAACATCGCTGAAGTGACGACTGCTGTCGCGCGCGGCGATTTGTCTAAGAAGATCACGGTCGAAGTTCGCGGCGAAATCCTCGAGTTGAAGAATACCATCAACGTCATGGTCGACCAGCTTTCGAGCTTCGCGTCCGAAGTGTCTCGTGTGGCCCGGGAGGTGGGAACCGAAGGTCGGCTCGGAGGGCAGGCCAAGGTCGAAGGTGTTGCCGGGATATGGAAGGACCTTACTGACAATGTGAACGAACTGGCCGCGAACCTGACAGGCCAGGTGCGCAACATCGCCGAAGTCACGACTGCGGTGGCTTCCGGCGACCTTTCGAAGAAGATCACGGTCGACGTGAAGGGCGAAATAGCCGAGCTCAAGAATACGATCAACACCATGGTCGACCAGCTCAATTCCTTCGCATCCGAGGTTACCCGTGTGGCCCGCGAAGTGGGCACGGAAGGCAAGCTGGGCGGACAAGCCCGGGTGCCGGGGGTCGCAGGAACATGGAAGGACCTGACCGAGAATGTGAACCTGATGGCCGACAATCTCACGGGTCAGGTCCGCAACATCGCGGAAGTTACGACCGCAGTGGCGAGGGGCGACCTCTCGAAGAAGATCACGGTCGACGTGAAGGGCGAAATAGCCGAATTGAAAAACACGGTCAAC
>CAYPGL010000264.1:0-3023 GCA_964410035.1 uncultured Qipengyuania sp.
CCGAAGACGACCGGGTAGCCTTCCCTTGTACCAGCGCTGACGCAATCGGGGTCGCGCAGATCGTCGTAGAAGCTGCCGACCTGGTTCGCCAGTAGCAGCCCCTTGTAGACCACGGTGCGGCTGGAGAAGCTCGGAATATAGGCTTGGCTGAGGCCCGGGATATCATGCTTTGTCTCCAGCGCTGCGAGCGGGTTCAGCGTCTGCTTGCGAATGACCACCAGCTTGCGCTCGAAAGCATCCTGGTCGGGGCAGTTCTGACCGCGAGCAATCACGCACTGGCGGATGACCGGCATTGAGGCCACCACGGCATCGCCCAGCCCGTCGAGCGTGGTCGGCACGTCGCGCCAGCCGACCACCTTCTGGCCTTCCTTGACCACGAAGCGTTCGAGCTGCTTCTCGACGAAATCAAGCGCTTCATCGATCTGCGGCATGAAACACATGGCCACCGCGTAATCGCCCGGTTCGGGCAGATCGTGCCCTTCTTTCTCGGCCCATTTGCGGATCAGCGGGTCGGGGATCTGCAGCAGGATGCCTGCACCGTCGCCCAGCAGCGGATCGGCGCCGACCGCGCCGCGGTGATCGAGATTCGCTAGAATTTCAAGGGCCTGTGATACGATCGCGTGGCTCTTCTGCCCCTTGATATGCGCTACCATGCCAACACCGCAGGCATCGTGTTCGTTGCGCGGATCGTAAAGGCCCTGCGGAAGAGGGCCTTCACCCGGGGTACGATGAGCCAGAAACTGCATTCGCCGAAACGTCCTCCTTGCCCGCGCCTCCTGCGACCATTTTGTCCGGAAGTGGAAGCGCAGAAATTGTGCAGCGCCGCATGGACGCCCACCAAAATGTCGCGAGGTTTCCTTTTGCAGGCAACAAAGCGGTTTTGCAACCGCTTCAGGGTTTAGGAAAATTTCACCGGTGCCAAGATTTGCCGGTTCCTGCTGCGTTGCAGCATTGCAAATACGTATCTGTCAGGGGCGCGCAGGGCCAACCTAGTCGCGGCGGTTTACCTGACCCAGCCGTTCGAGCGCGCTCCTGAGCGCGGCCTGCGCATCTGTCGGCGCCGCATGGCCCGCTTCGCTGCCTTCTTCCAACGTCTCGGAGCCCGCATGCCCTTCGGGCATCCGACGGCTGGCTTCGCGGCGGAGGAAAGCGATGACCGGATCGTCGGAAGCCGGGGGCAAAACCTTTTCTTCCGGCGTGTCTTCCTCGGCAGGAAACTCGCGCATCATCGGGATCGGCTGCAGGGCGGGTTGCTCTGCCGCTTCCTCGCTCTCCGCAACCATTCGCTTATGCTGTTCAAGCGCGCCTTCGAGGCGGTCCAGCAACTCTTCAAGGCTCATGTCGCCCGTCGCCTGCGCCTCACCGCCCGTAGCGTCCCGATCGGATCCGTCTTCGACATATTCCTCTTGAATCGGTTCGGCTTCGGGTTCCGGATCGAATTCCCCCACGTGCTCGAACTCGGCGTCTTCGGCAATTTTAACTTCTTCGGTTTTGAACGCGGCAAACCCGTCAATTTCTTTCTCAGCGGGCGAACTATCCTGCTCTACGTGCCCGTCAGCGATGGCCCGCTCACCCTCCATCTCCGCATAGACCGCTTCGAATTCCTCGGCCGGTCCGGCCGGGGGGACCTCGTCGAGGGAATATTCGCTCTCGTAGCTGGCTTCTCCGGTCGGCGCGCTGATCGAGATGCCTTCCTCGCCGATGTCCTCGCGTGCGGAGAAAACCCGGCGGCGGCGCGGCTCTGCCATGTCGTCCGCGGGCAGTTCGGCTTCGTTTTGCCAAGGGCTGTCTTCGAGAAATTCGAATCCGGGCGCAAAGGCGCGGGGGGCAGCGGCGGCGGCTATACGCCCCGCCACCGCGATGCCGAGCAGGAGGCCGACTAGCGCAACGGCAATACAGAGCACCGCCACCCCGTCCCCGCTAACGGGCGGTGCGAATATCGGGTGTAGCTGCGAAAGTCCCGTCCCGCGGGCGATCAA
Organism: uncultured Qipengyuania sp.; assembly: GCA_964410035.1. Taxonomy (GTDB): domain Bacteria; phylum Pseudomonadota; class Alphaproteobacteria; order Sphingomonadales; family Sphingomonadaceae; genus Qipengyuania. The sequence goes on from CAYPGL010000264.1 coordinate 1,980, forward strand.
CGCATGGACGTGCGGCGGCATCAGCCACATCCCGCCGCCCAGCAGCAAAGCAAACCACGCCCCTACCAGCGGCTTGAACCAAGCCCGGCCCAGCAGGCCGGTATTGCCTTGATGATCGCTCATTCGGTTCCTGTCTGCCTCGGACCCATGTCTTGCACGTCGGCCGCGCTAGGCCCGCTTGGTTAACTTCGCACTAACGATGCCTGTTCCGCGTGCGCGATGCAATTGCGCATTCGCAGGGGACCGCGATGCCGTAACGGCAGATTCCGGGCGGTTGCGCGGCCCTGTTCCATGCGCCATGAGTCCGCCCGCAAGCGCGCTCACGGAGTCGCGCATTCAGGTGTTTTGAAGGAGAGCGAGCCATGACCCCCCAAGACGTAGCAGCCAAGATCGGCGAACAGGTCGGAACCAGCGAATGGGTCGAGATGAGCCAGGAGCGCATCAACCAGTTTGCGGACGCCACAGGTGACCATCAGTTCATCCATATCAACGAAGAGGCCGCCAAGATGACGCCCTTTGGCGGCACTATCGCGCACGGTTTCCTGACCCTGTCCATGATCCCCTATCTCACCGCGAACAGCGATGTTCCGCGCGTCGACGGGATCAAGATGGCGGTCAACTATGGCGGCAACAAGACACGTTTCATCAACCCGGTCCGTTCGGGCAAGAAGATTCGCGGTCATTGGAAGCTGCTCGAAATGACAGAGAAGCGACCCGGACAATGGCAGCAGACCATGGAAATCACCATCGAGATCGAAGGCGAGGACAAGCCAGCGCTTATCTGCGAATGGATGACCATGTACTTCGTCTGATTCCCTTCTCCTCCCCCGGAGGAACAGACGTTCAACACTTTGAGAGAATTAAGGAATGACCATGCGTGACGCAGTCATCGTTTCCACCGCCCGCACTGCCATCGGCCGCGCCTACAAGGGCGGGTTCAACGACACCAAGGGCCCGACGCTCGGCGCCTATTCGCTGAAGCCCGCAATCGAGCGTGCCGGCATCGAAGCCGGTGAGGTCGACGATGTGCTGTGGGGCGCTGCG
>CAYPGL010000265.1:0-2437 GCA_964410035.1 uncultured Qipengyuania sp.
CGCCTGCTGGAGATCAACGAATCCATCCAAGGCCGTTCGGGTCCGCAACCGATCGTGGTCACTGCCAGCCGCATGATGGACAAGGCCGAATCTGCACCGGTCGAGCCGGGTCTCGTCAGCACGGGCATCAGTGTCACGGTGAAATACGAGATGATCCGCTGAACCGGTGTGAACAACGGTATTCACACCTTGTTCAATGCTCCGGCGATAGGCACGCAGCCATCATGAAACCGATCCTCGCATCCTTGCTTGCCTTCGGCCTCGTCGCCGGTCCGCTTACCGCGACTCCTGCGGAAGCGCAGCGTCGTTCCGATCAGGGCGAAGCGCGCAAGGAAATGCGCGCAGGCAATATCCTGCGCGCTCGCGAAATCGAGAACCGCATCCTGCCGATGATGAAAAATGCGGAATAACTGGGCTTCGATTACTATTCGACGGCCATGGCTTACCGCCTCAAGTTCATTCGCGACGGGCGCGTGCTGTTTGTTGTTGTCGACGCACGCACCGGCCGGATTCTGCGCCGCAGCCGCTGAGTGTTTCGCAATCAGAAACCTCGTTCATCTTGACGCGTTCATCTACATGAACAACACGCGCAAGATTATTAGCGAGGACGGAAATCCATGAGAATCCTGATCGTCGAAGACGAGCCCACGCTCGGTCTGCAGCTCAAGAGTACACTCGAACAGAACGGCTATGCGGTCGACCTGTCGACCGATGGCGAGGATGGACATTTCCTCGGTTCGACCGAGGATTACGATGCCGTCATCCTCGATCTTGGTTTACCGGAGATCGATGGGCTTACCGTGCTCGGCATGTGGCGCAAGGAGGGGCGCAAGTTCCCCGTGTTAGTGCTCACCGCCCGCGACAGCTGGTCGGACAAGGTCGCGGGCCTCGATGCGGGCGCGGACGATTATCTCGCCAAGCCATTCCAGACCGAGGAGCTGATTGCCCGCCTGCGCGCGCTGATCCGCCGCGCCTCGGGCAACACCTCCAGCGAGCTGACTGCGGGTGATGTCCGGCTGGACACGCGTTCGGGCCGCGTCACGCTGAGGGGCGAGCCGGTGAAGCTGACCGCGCAGGAATACAAGTTGCTGTCCTACCTCATGCACCACAAGGGCAAGGTGGTCAGCCGTACCGAACTGATCGAACACATCTACGATCAGGATTTCGACCGCGATTCGAACACGATCGAGGTCTTCGTCACACGCATCCGCAAGAAGCTGGGTGCGGAGGTAATCACAACGATCCGTGGACTCGGTTACAGCCTCGACGACCCCGCCGAACAGCCGCGCGCATCCTGAGGAGGAAATAGGCGAGGCGTTTCCGGCGGCGGGTTCCCCCACCGGCGGTGCATCTGCGTCTGCGCACGCCGTCGATGGCGATTCGGTGATTATCGACACTCCACCCGCACCAAGGCGGAGCCTTGCCGCGCGCATGATGGCAATTGCGGCTATATGGATAGCCGTCCTGCTGCTCGGCGGTGGCTTTGCCCTCGAACGAGCGTTGACCAGTCAGGTCCAAAAGAATTTCGACGACCAGCTTGAATATGTACTCACTGCCCTGATCGCGTCGGCAGAGGTCGACGATTGGGGAGACGTGCGTTTCTATCGTTCGCTCGGCGACCAGCGCTTCCTCGAAGTCAACAGCGGCGTCTACTGGCAGATCACCGGGCCCGGCAAGGACCCCTATCCAAGTCGCAGCCTGTGGGACCGGACGCTGGAGGTCGATGGGGACCATGTGGACGACGAGCCGCATTTCTACGACAGCGACCAGTTTCCCGACGAGCCGCTGCGCGTGGTTGAGCGCAACATCATTCTTCCGGACAGCGAAACACGCTGGACCTTCACCGTAGCTTCGGCGCGCGAGGAACTGGACTTCCAGATATCGCGCATTCGCTCGATACTGGTTTGGAGCTTCGCGGCGCTTGGCCTTGGGTTGCTGATAATGGCGGTGCTGCAAAGCTATTACGGCCTGTCCCCGCTTCGCCGGGTACGCGCTGCGATCCAGTCGATGCGCTCGGCCGGGGCCAACCGGATCGACGATCCGCTCCCCCTCGAAGTCGAACCGTTGGTCGAGGAAATCAACGCGCTTCTTGCCCATAGTGAGAAGCAGGCGGAAGAGGCCCGGACGCATGCCGGAAACCTCGCCCACGCCCTGAAGACTCCGCTCACCGTGCTGACCAATGCCGCGACCGCCCATGATCCCAAACTCTCAGAACTCGTTTGCCGCGAGACGAAGACGATGCAGCGTCACGTCGAACACCATCTCGCACGGGCGCGGGCGGTCGGACGCCGCGCATCGGGGCATGCCCGTGCAGAGGTCTGGCCCAGCGTCCAAAGCGTATTGCGCGCTGTAACGCGGATCTACGAGGATACGAGTTTCGATGTCGTATGTAATGTGAAGGGTGCTTTCGTCTTATTGCGTCTGGTGCTCGTAGATA
>CAYPGL010000265.1:2447-3006 GCA_964410035.1 uncultured Qipengyuania sp.
GATCTCGACGGGAATCGGCAGGCCGCTGTCGCCATAGAGCGGCAGGACCTCGACGAAATCCTCGGCAATCTCATAGAGAATGCAGCAAAATACGGCGGAGGAAGTGTGTTCGTGACCGTGGATGCAGAACCACTTGGCAAAATGTGCACCATCTGGGTGGAGGACGACGGACCTGGCATCCCCGAAGCGCAGCGCGCCGGGATTTTCGATCGTGGCGCCCGCCTCGATACAGGCAAGCCGGGCACTGGACTGGGACTGGCCATCGTGCGCGATGTCGCGGAAATCTACGCGGGAACCGTCGAACTTGGCGAAAGTGAGGATCTCGGCGGTCTGATGGTCACGCTGCGTCTGCCGCGGCCGGGAAGTTAGTTCACCATCCGTTCAATCCATCGCTGACATGACACGGGTCATGGACAACATCGCACCCAGCAAATTCCCCGTGCTTCGCATAGCACTCGTCATGGCCTCCGGCCTCGCATTATCAGGCTGCGCTACGATGCTCGATCCCTATGGGTCCAGCGTGTCGATGGGCGTGGGATATAATTCGGGTGGATACTAC
>CAYPGL010000266.1:0-2250 GCA_964410035.1 uncultured Qipengyuania sp.
ACATTGTCGCCCACATTGTCGGCGATCACGGCGGGATTGCGCGGATCGTCTTCGGGAATGCCTGCCTCGACCTTGCCGACGAGGTCGGCGCCGACATCGGCAGCCTTGGTGAATATGCCGCCGCCCAGACGCGCGAAGATCGAGATGAGCGAGGCGCCGAAGGCGAGACCGACGAGACCGTCGATCACTTCACGGCTGTTCGGGGCATGACCGCCCGGTCCGACGAGATACCAGAAGAACACGGCAATCGCGAGCAGGGCGAGGCCCGCCACCAGCATGCCGGTGATAGCGCCCGCACGGAAGGCGAGGGTGAGACCCTGCTGCAGCCCGCTCTGTGCGGCGGCGGCCGTCCGCACGTTGGAGCGTACCGAGATATTCATCCCGATGAAGCCCGCGACGCCCGAAAGGACCGCACCGATGACGAAACCGACAGTCGGAATGATGCCGAGGAAAACGAAGACCAGCGCGGCGACGACGACGCCGACGAAGCTGATGGTAGTGTATTGCCGCTTCAGATAGGCCTGCGCGCCTTCCTGTATGGCTGCGGCGATTTCCTGCATTTTTTCATTGCCTGCGCCCGCATTGAGCACCTGGCGGCTGGTGACGAAGCCGTACACGACGGCCAGCAGTCCCAACCCTATAGATAGGATTACAAGGTCCACGAAAAACTCCCCTCCCGTTTATATGTTTGATGCGGCCCGGCATGGGAGACGCCGACGCAAGATGGCGGGAAGGTATAAGGGGCATTGAATTGCTGGCAAGGGGGCAGTGGCGCACATTTCCGCGCCTTTTTCCGCCCCTGCCGGAAAGTTCAGTGCGTGTAGCCCAGATCGCCGTGGGGAGGTTCACCGTCGAGCGTCAGCGCCGCAGCACCTCTTGCGAGGACTTCCCCGATGGGCGTGAGTGGCAATTCCGCCTCCAGTCCGGCGGGTCCGGTGCATAGGAGGACGTAGTCGTCGCCCCAGCGAAGGGCTTCGTCCAGCCGGCCTTGCGGCGCGAGTGGCTCCAGCGCCTCGCTGCTGAGCGACAAGGTGACCTGGCTGGCATCGGCGATACGCGAAGCATCGAGCAGAAGCCCATCGGAAACGTCCATCATCGCGGTGACGAGGGACGCGAGCATTTCGCCCAATTCAAGCTGCGGGGTAGGGCGGCGATAACTGGTGTCGTCTTCCTCGCCGCCATCCCGCAGGCTTTCGAACCCGGTCATCGCCCTGCCGATCGGTCCGCCCAAATAGATTGTGCTGCCTGCGGTGGCTCCGCTCCGCGATGGCACGGGCCGGTGGGTCGCGCGCCCTATCGCGGTGCAGCCCCAGACGCGGCGGCCTTCGGCGCGCACGGTGTCACCGCCCAGCAGGGGGACGTCATATGTCTCGCAAATCTCGCGCAGTCCGGCAATGAAGCGGTGATCGTCGTCGCCCAGCATATGCGAGACGAGGATGCCCATTGGCTCCGCGCCCTTGGCGGCGAGGTCCGACAGGTTCACCGCCACCAGCTTCCACGCAATGTCTGCCGGGTCCTGCCCTTCGAGGACATGCACGCCATCGACCAGCGTATCGTGGGTCAGTACCAGTGTCTCGCCGCCGATCTCGATGACCGCGGCATCGTCTTCCAGCCCGCGCGCTTCGGGAGCCGTTGCCAGCGCACGCAGGGCGGAAATGAACTCGCGCTCGTTCAGCGTCCCGCCTCTTTGGCCACAGCGTCGAGGATGCCGTTGACGAACTTGGCTTCGCGGCCGTCGAAGAAGGCCTTGGCGACATCGACATATTCGCTGATGGCGGCGGCCTTGGGCACGTCGCTGCGCGCAATAAGCTCATAGGTGCCGGCGCGCAGGATCTGGAGCATGGTCTTGTCGAGACGTGCGAGCGTCCAGCCCGAGGCGAGGCGTGCAGTCAGCAATTCGTCGATCTCTTCGCGGCGCGCATCTACCCCTCTGACGACATCATCGAAGAAATCGACGTCGGCATCGGCATATTCGTCGTCCTCGATCACTTTGCCGAGGCGGTGCTGGTGGAACTCGTTCAGCAGCTTCGCGGTCGCGGTTTTTTCCATCTGCTGCTGGTAGAGTGCCTGCACCGCGCCAAGGCGGGCGGCGCTGCGGGACTGGGAACGGGGATTATGGCTCAAGCAAGCCTCCTGGAAATCGAAAGGGCATGTGCGGGGAGGCCCTCGGCCTCGGCAAGGCGCACAGCGGCGGGACCGATGGCCCGCAGTGCATCTTCGGACGCTCCAATAAAGCTGGTGCGCTTCATG
>CAYPGL010000266.1:2260-3002 GCA_964410035.1 uncultured Qipengyuania sp.
ACGGGCGTGGGCGTCGAGACCCTCCGCGCGCGCCAGCGTGACGGTCGGCCCGGAAAGGGCGGCGAGGCTCTCCGCATCGCAGCGCAGGAGCGAGGTGCGCTTCATGAAATCGAGCACCGACAGGCCGCTGGCGAAACGTGCGCGGCGGCCTGTGGGCAGGACGTGGTTCGGGCCGGCGATGTAGTCGCCCACCGCTTCGGGCGTATTGCGGCCGAGGAAGACACTGCCCGCGTGCCGCAGCTTCGCAAAGATCGCCTCGGGATCGTCGGTCGCGATTTCAACATGCTCGGCGGCAAGACGATCGGACAGGGCGGGCGCCTCGTCGAGGCTATCGACGATGACGATCAGCCCATGATCGTCCCAGCTTGCCTTGGCAGTCTTTGCAGTGGGCAGGTTCAGGAATTCCAGATCAATCGCATCCTCGACCTGTGCGGCAAGCCCGCGGTCGTCGGTAATCAGGATCGACTGGCTGGTCGGATCGTGCTCGGCCTGGCTCAGCAGGTCGGCGGCAATCCACTGGGGATCGTTGTTCCCATCGGCGATTACGAGAATTTCGCTGGGCCCTGCGACCATATCGATGCCGACCACGCCGTAAAGCTGGCGCTTGGCTTCTGCGACCCAGGCATTGCCCGGCCCGGTAATCACGTCGACGCGTTCGATCCGCTGCGTGCCATAGGCGAGCGCGGCCACCGCCTGCGCGCCGCCGACACGCCAGATTTCATCCACGCCCGCGACATGTGCG
>CAYPGL010000267.1:0-2983 GCA_964410035.1 uncultured Qipengyuania sp.
GCGCGGACGGGGCCACCGTCACCGCGATCACCGTGGGCGCGCAGACCGTTGCCGTGCCGCAGGACGGCTCGGACGCGACGCTGATGACCGCTAACGGTACATACACGATCGACATGGCCGGCAACTGGACCTTCGACCCGAATCCGGGCCTCGACCAGACGTCGGGCGCGATTGTGGCTGACTTCAGCTACACGTTGACTGATGGCGACGGCGACACCGACACCGCCAGCCAGCCGATCCGCGTTCTCGACGGAACGGGTCCGAACAATCCCGAAGCGGTCAGCCTGACGGTCGACGACCAGAACCTTGCCGATGGCAGCACCCCGGCCGGTCCAGACTCGGATTCCGACACGATCAATTTCGTCCCTGGATCGGATCCTTTCGAGAGCATCGTGTTCGGCGACACCGCCGGTCTCGACGGCGGCCTGACCTGGACGCGGGTGGACGATTTCACCATCACCGGTTCGGACGGCGGCCGCCTCGTCGTCACACTAACGCTAAATGTGGTCGGCGACGACGCGACCGTTACTGCGACGCTCAACGACAACTATCTTGGCCACTCCAGTCAGGGCGATGAACTCGACGCACTCGGCTCGGTAAACGTGATCGCCACCGATATCGATGGCGACACTGCCACCGGTTCGGTCGCTGTGAACATTTCGGACGATGTTCCAACGCTTGCCGCGAACGCGCCGACGGCAGACAGCCTCACGGTCGACGACGACGATTTCAGCACCGATGCAACGGCCGATTTCTCGACGCTCTTCGTGCCCGATTATAATGCTGACGGCCCGGGCGACGTGAGCGATTATACGCTCGGCTTCTCCGACACGACGACCGGCCTGATCGACACCCTGACCAATACGGACGTCACTCTCGTCGAGGTGAACGGCACGATCGAAGGCCAGAACGCCAATGGAGACACCGTGTTCGTCATCTCGGTCGATGCGAACGGAACGGTCACTTTCGACCAGCAGCGTGCGGTGATCCATGATGACACCACCGATCACAACGATGCGGAGCCGGTTCCGGCCTGGGATGCCAACCTGATCACGCTGAGCGCCACCGTGACCGATGGCGATGGCGACACCGCACTGGCAACCGCCAATATAGGCGGCGCCTTCCAGATACTCGATGATGGGCCCAGCGTGAGCGCAACGCTCAGTGCCGGCGCGATGGTCGTACTCGACGAGACCGATCTTAGTGCAGGTGCAGGCGCGATCGACCTTGGCGCGACCTACACACAGGGTAACGACGCAGATGTGACCGGCACGCCGACGCTGGTCGGCGCAAGCTCGGGCGTGAACGTCCTCGACGTGACCGCCGACTTCGGAAACGATCAGGACGTTAACGGCGGCGGATTGAGCTACAGCCTCGTAGTGGGCAATGGCGGCGTCTCCGGGCTCAGCACGACCGATGGCACCGCGATCACCCTCGTGGCCGTGAGCGACACAGTCGTTGTCGGTGTGGTAGATGGCACCACCACGGCAGCCTTCGCGGTCTCGATCGACGTCGACACCGGCGAGATTTCCGTCGAACAGTACCTTTCGGTCCAACACGACGATCCTGCCGATCCTGACGAAGCGTTGACGCCTGAAACGCTCGCGACCGGTTCGCTCAGCGCCGTGGTAACTGCGCAAGACGGCGACGGGGATACCGACCAGTCGGCGGCGATCGACATTACCACCGTCATTGCGTTCGAGGACGATGGGCCGACCATCAGCAGCGTGACCGCAAACGGTTCGGTCGACGTTGACGAAACCGATGCGGGCAGCCCCGCCGGCTTCCCGATTTCGGACACTAGCGCCGCGCCAATCATTAGCTACACCGGTGACTTCGGCGTTGACGGTCCGGCTGAGATGGGCTCGGTTGCCTACACGCTGGACATAGTAGGCGACGGCTCGACCTCCCTGCAGACGGCGCAGGGCGATTTCAATATCACCTTGGTGCAGGATCCGAACACGCCCAACGTCATTACGGGCGTCTACAATGATGGCGTCGACGATCGGACTGCTTTCACCGTCACCATCAATGCCAATGGCACGGTGACCCTGGTGCAAAATATCGCGCTTGAGCACTTGGTCGACGGCGACAATTCGGCTGGCGAATACAATGACGTTCTTGACCTCGGCGGTCTCGTGAATGCCACGGTCACACTGACCGACGGCGACGGCGACAGCATTTCGCAAAGCGCTGCGGTCGGAGATGCGATCTCGTTCTACGACGATGGGCCGTCGGCTGCCGACGACACCGATGCCGTGACCGAAGACACCAACACGGCGGCGACGGGCAATGTCGTGACGGGTGTGGGTGAAGACGGCAATCCGGCCGGAGCGGACGATTACGGTGCCGACGGTGCCGGATCGGTGACCTCGGTGAGCGGGACGGGAGCAGGCACCATAGGCGGCAATACCGCCGGGTCCTACGGCACGCTCGTGCTGGGGTCGGACGGCAGCTACACCTACACGCTGACCAACAGCGCCCCTGCGGTCCAGCAACTGGGCCTCGGCGACACGCTTACCGACACCTTCACTTACACGATAACCGATGCTGACGGGGATACCGCTACGGCGGATCTGGTCATCACGATCAATGGCACCAACGATGCGCCGGTCGTCGGCACGGCAGTTGCAGCGGTTTCGGACGAGGGCTTGGCCGGAGGCAACGTCGACGACGTCGGAACACCGACCGACACCACAAACTCGGCTATCGCGGTGGGGACGGTGACGATTACCGATGCTGATGGCGACGCACAGACCGTTACTCTGGGAACGCCCACATCGGGTGCCCTCTCTTCAGGCGGCGACCCAGTGTTGTGGACCACGCAGGACGGCGGAAAGACGTTGGTTGGATATACCACCGATGTGAACGATCCGGTCGTCACGGTCACAATCGACAATAATGGCAATTTCACCGTTACGCAGCTCCAGCAGATCGACCATCCGGATACTTCAGTGGAGGATGTCATCAATCCTCCGATCGT
>CAYPGL010000268.1:0-2965 GCA_964410035.1 uncultured Qipengyuania sp.
TGGAATGGTCCATCTTGGAATGGTCCATCTTGGAATGGTCCATCTTGGAATGGTCGACCGTCGTCGTGGTCTTGCCCTCCGCGTCCGTAGTGCGGTTAATTGTCGTGCTATTTCCGGAAGGCGTTTCCACCGACTGCATGGCATCGATTTCGGTCTCGACCTCGCCCATATCCGTCGTGGTGGTCGTGGTGGTCATTTCGCGCGCGACGACTGCGCCTTCGCCATTCGCCGTCGGCGTGGCTGTGGTCGTTTCCGTCTCGACGGTAGTCTCCGCCGGGGGCGTTTCCTGCGCCGCTGCGGATACACCGTGCAGTGCCATGAACGAGCCGCTGGCGATCAAGAGAATGTTCTTCTTCATTACTAATCTCCGCTTGCTGCCGGGAGGGGGGATTTCCGGGCAATGGGGAGGGCCGCTTCGCGCCGCGCGCATGAATTTTGAGTTAATGCAAAATGCACTCACCGCACGGTTCGCACCGGTGGCAGTCGGTCCGTTATCGGGCGGCTGCGAGCGGAGAACTTATTCGGCCTTGCTCAGCCTAGATGCGCGGCAAAACTGCCGACTTTCGGCAAGATCAAGCGACTCGAAAAGTGATGTGAACCCTGCTGACCTCAGCTGTGTTGCGCGCGATGCTTCTCGAGCACGGGGGCCGCCCGTCCCAGTGCTTCGCCCATCAGATCGGGTAGCTTCTTTTGGTCAAGTGAGAGAACCGCGTTATGCGCGGCTGCAATGCGGCGGGCTTCGGCCCATTCGACCCCCAATTTGATCGCCCACAGGCGAAACTCGTCCGCCGCTCCGCTTTGCGGATGCAATGCCTTGGCAAGTGTCGGGTGAAATCCGAAACGATCGGTGAAAGGAAGCAGCGACAGAGGAAAGCCCTTGCGCAGATAGATGAAGGTATCGTCGACATGGATCGTCCCGCTTGCCCGGTGGAAGGCGAGAATCGAGGAAAAATGCACGCTCTCGTCTTCGCAGACCAGGGGCACTCCGGCGGGCACGGTAAAATCGAAGTCTGCCGAATATTTCTCCGCAAGTTCGTCCTGCTCGCAGCGAATGTCGGACCATGGGAGGTCGGACAGAACTTTCTGGTGTCGGGAGGTGCCATACAGAGCCGCCTTCGGGAACGCCTCATGCATCCATTCGCAGTGGACCGTGTGAAAGGGGTGCAGGTTGAGGATCGCCTCGACCTTGGCCCCGCCATCGGTCAGCGCGTCGACCTGCGCACGGATTTCGTCATTAAGCGGATAGCTGTCGAGAAAGACGAAATTCCCGGATGCGAGCCGGACGAGCGCACATTGCGTACCGATATCGAACAACCCGCCGATGCGGAAACTTCCACGCACGGACCAGAAGCCGTCGCCGAAATCGATCAATCTATCGCTCATTCAAACCCCACGAACCGCACTGCTTCGCCAACATTCTTGCGCTTGCTGACAACGGCATTGGCAGGAAAGCTCTCGTCCGGCCAGCCCATGGCGACGGCTTTCATGATCACCTGGTCGTCGGGGATGTGTGCATGTTCGCGAACGACGGGGCTTTGCATGATGCCCTGGCTGTTGATGACGCAGCCAAGACCGCGAGACCAGGCGGCGTTGACGAGAGAGGTCGTGACCGCCCCGCAATCGAACGCGGTATCGTCGCTGCCGGAAAGGTCGCGGTCATATGTGACGATCACGCAGACCGGTGCGTCGAACTGGCGGAAGCCGCGCAGCACCCAGTCCTTGCGGGCCTCCTTGTCTTCACGCGCTATTCCCATCGCCTCGAACAGCTGTTTGGCGACGCCGATCTGCCGCTCGCGGTGCACGCCGGCAAAGGGTTCGCCCCGGCGGAATTCGCGGCTGTCCGGCTCACCTGCAATGATCCGCTCAGTATTGCCCCTGCGGATCCGGTCCAGCGGCTCGCCGGTGATGACGTGGAAATGCCAGGGCTGCGTATTCATCGACGTGGGCGAACGCATTGCGAGCGCCAGCACTTCCTCGATCAATGCGCGCGGGACGGGTTTGTCCAGATAGCCGCGAATGCTGCGGCGGCTGCGCACGATTTCGTCATAGGGCTGGTCAGGGCTGCCGCTCATATTCTCTCCTTGGGTGGAGGGAGGGATTAGCGCACTCGGCGACCCCGGCAAAATCCGTTACGGCCTCGCGTTCGGCAGGCAGGTGCCGGCGGCTGATGCGGCGAACATACGGCAATCGAAGAATGTAGCTTCGCTTCCGCCGGCGGCTCCCGCCACGAAGCTGAAGCGCAGTGTGCGCCGGGCTTCTTCCGAGAGCGGCAGCTTGGCAGGAATGTTGGCAGCATCGGTCCACCCCTGAACGCGACAGTAGCTTTCGCCCGAACAAAGCTCTCGTGCGCGATCGACAAGTTCCGACGGGGCATCGGTGGGCGATATCAGCACGAAATGGACGCCCGCTCCCGGCGAACGCGAAACTTCTGCGTCGGCACCAGCCGCCCGGGCGCCTGCCAGCTGTTCTTGCGTGATGCTGCGAACTGCGGTCCCGCTTTCGAGCAGGGTGGGAAGAGGATTGGCTGCTGCCACTGCCACGGCGGTTGCCCGCAGCGCCATCGGGTCCGGTTCGCCGCCACTGTAGCGGGCGGAAAGGGCACGCACAGTTCCCCAGAACCCGCGCCAACGGAAGAAGATGTGCGGGCCGACCTTGGCCACCTTTTCGAGTTCGTCGCTCCACCAGGGATAGACATAATCGGCATGGAAATGGGTGCTGTTGCCGACCGGCGCATAGGTGGCCCCGCCAAGCATTTCTTCCGCCCGCTGCCGTGATGCGTCCCAGAGACTCTCACTATACCTGCGTGCAAGGGAGCCGTCACAGGTGAAGCTGAACTGGCACCCGGTCGGGCGCTGAGATCCTTCGAAGATTACGCCGCATACTGAATTGGAAAAGGCCGGGTGGCGCACGCGGTTGAGGATCACCTGCATGACCGCACGCTGGTCGCCGTCGCCGCCACCGGCCT